>JAZUEA010000301.1:0-9190 GCA_045639945.1 Myxococcota bacterium | reverse complement strand
ACCATTCGGTCCACGACGATTTCAAAATCGCCCAAATCGTTAATGTCGTTTTCTGAAAGATCTTCAAATGTTACGATGCGCTCACCTAGACGAACTCGCGTAAATCCCTGCGATTCAAAATCTTTCAGATGCGCCAACTTGTCCTGGTCTTGAGCAAGCGAAACTGGTGCGCACACGTAAAACCGCGTGCCTTCTGGTAAATTTTGCTGTGCACGCCGAATTGCATCTGGATCGTAGTGGCCGAGCGCGCGATTGCATTTGGGACAGTGCTGTACACCTAATCGCGCAAAAATCACGCGCAACGGATCGTGCACTTCGCTGAGCGTAGCCACCGTTGAACGCGGATTTTGACCGCGTAAATCCTGGTCCACCGCGAGCGTCGGCGAAAGGCCGCGAATGCGTGTGAACTGTGGCCGCTCAAGCTGCACCAACAGTTGCCGCGCGTAGCTAGACAGGTTTTCCATATAGCGACGGCGGCCTTCTGCATAAATGGTGTCGAGCGCGAGCGAACTTTTGCCGGAGCCGGAAACACCGCAGCAAGCGGTCATTTTTCCAAGCGGAATTCGACAATTGACGTTTTTTAAATTGTGCTGACGCGCACCTTCGATCGTGAGAGCGGGACTCGAATCGCGCATGTTGGCTCTGATTTTAGGAAGGAATCGAGAATACTTAATCGTCGTGGCGCTTTACGCGAACTACCGGCACGATGTTGTTTTGGCCGCCGCGTCGATCAAACGTAACCACGCTGCTTGCGGGCAAGTGTAATTCCGCACTGGGCATGTAGCGTTTTTGCTTCTGCGGGTCGTCGCCAAGTGTGGGATCGTTGGCAGGTGTGGGTTCCGGCAAAGTAGGTTCTGGCTCTGGCGGAACATAACTTGGCATCATTACACCATCGTAGAGATAGACTTTGACGCCACTTTCTGCGCGCACAATTTGGTATGGCATTTCCATGCCAAGTTCCCGAGTTGCACGCAAAATCGGTTCTGTCACACCACCCAAAAGTCGAGCATCGGCCAACTCAAGGAATGCCACAATCTGATAGAGCGCCATCCAACCGCGCAAGTGAAGTTCACGCAGGAAGTTCTTGGATGTTTCTGGAACTTTGGCAAGTAACTCTTCAGAAAGATTCGATTTTTGGGGAATTGTCTCTGTAAAAGTGCTCAATTCAGCATCTAAGTTTCGATGTGAGTATTTAAACTCAGGCTTGGATTCATCTAACTCAGAAGTGATTTCTTGCTCTTTTGGTTGCTCTTTTGCGGCTTTGCGAGCTGCTTTTGCTTCTGCTTTCGCGGCTGCTTCTTGTTGAGCTGCTTCTTTTTCTGCCGCGTTGAAAGCTTTTTCAAGAGCCGTAAAATCGCCAGCTTCAATGGATTTCAGACCAGTCCACTGCCATTCGGCAAGACCTTCTTTCTGAAGCTTCTCATAAGGGAGTGTGAGTTTCAGTTGGTCTGCACTTCTTTGAATGGCAGAAATGGTTTGGTTCACCGATACTGAATCACACTCTAAAAGCTTGGCAGCGTCTTCAATATTAAGAGAGCCAGCTTGCTCAAGCTCGTACAAAAAACTCTGAGCACGTTCGGGTAAGTCTGCAAGAAAACTCTCATAAACCACGTTAACGCGTTCACTTTGAGTCAGCTCTCTTGCTTTGACTTGAACGTTGCTTTGCTTGATTGACAAAGGCTCATCATGAGTTAGAGCCCACATCAGACGCGCAACGGCACGAACAACCGATTCGCTTTGCAAGCGATCAGAAGGGATCTCAATTCGAAGGGGCATTTCCCACCTCACTTAATTTGTTGCAGGCTATGAATCTTTGATTGATAGATGTCAACAGTTTCGCAGATTTGACAGTCTTTTACAGCAATCTTTAAGTGTATTTTTTCGAATTAAGTGTCAGGTGCGAAATCATTTGGTAGAGTACTGCTCATGAGTACAAAACAACTTTTTGAATCTCCTGCCGAAGAACAAGCTTGCCGTCGTCTTGCGCTACGTGGCGGAATTGTTCTGCTTTTGGCGTTTTTCTGTCCGATTTTGGGCGTGCGCACCACGGGATTTTCCGAAATTCTCGAAATCCCAATTCCCAGTTTGCGATTGTGTGTGCTGGCTCCCGTTGTGCTGGGAGGGTTGAGCATTCTCATCGCACTGACTTTAAAGCGCTTGGCGCGAGGTGTGGCGATTTTGGCGCTTGTGGGATTTGTGTTTGTCATGGTGGCAGGTGCGCTGTCATCACTCACAACGGCGTATCAAAATATAGCGCTCGAAGCAGGTCAGCCTCCGTCGAAAATGGGTGGCATTAGCTTGAGTAGCACAACGCTGTTGCTGCCGTCGATTGCGCTTTTGTGGACGAGTTTTAGGGCTGTTCGCTTTCGACCTGATGTTTCGTGGACGCGCTATTCTGCAGTGGCCGCTGGCACTGTGCTTTTGACGCTCATGATTGTGCCGTTTGAAGGTGAAACTTCTTTCATTTCACTGCTCTTTAACTCAACGATTTGGCGAGTTTCGTGGGGGATTCCGCTTGCTATTGGAGCGTTGTTGCTCATGAGTCTATTGGGTGTGGCTCTTCTGTTCCCACAAATGGATGCAGACAGTTTCGCTCACTGGGGATGTCTTTTGTTGATGATTTTGACGGTCGTGCTTATTGCTTCTTTGTTTTTTATTGCATGCCCGTTCCAATGGATTCAAATCGCGACTTTCTCTTTTAAAACGCTGGGTTCGCTCGGTGGCATCGGTTCGATTTTTGCGGCAGGCATTTTGGAACTCGCGCTTTGTACTATGCCTGAACGCAACGCAACGCCCAAAGCTTTCCAAAATGCAACTCGCGCAACGGCCAATTCCATCAGCTCTGATCGCCACTGAGCTCTTTTAAACTCTTTAAAATTATTCAATTTTTAGAATTAGAGAATCGGCCAGAATCCAAAATCTTCGAGCCAGCGCTTAATTTCGCCTTTGAGACGCAAGCTGTAGCTGAAATTTACGTGACGCTTGGCTGCAGCCAAATAGCCTCGTTTTTCAAAGTCTTTCCAGAATTTTACGCGTTTAGCAGGGAGCTTAGCAGGCTCGCTCAAATGGGGTTGGCGACTGTCATCGATGGCTGCTTCATGCACTTCGAGTGTGTCGCACAGTTTGAGTAACGCGTGTCCTTTGGCGGTTTGAGTGAGTACGAGTGAAACGCCGAGCTGTGAATCCCATTCGCTGTGGCTTTGCTCGATGCCCCAAAAATCGCCGAGTGTGAGATCTGAAACGCGGCGTCTTGAAGCGAATGGACAGTTATAACAGCAAGGTCTTAGCGTAAGTCCTGAATAAAAAAGCTGTTTTAGAAGTTGAGAACGAGCACTGAGGTGATCGGTTTCACCGTTCTTAAATGTGACTTCTTCTTGATGTGTATGCCATCCGAATACTTTGGAACGGAATCTATAGTCTATGACGTGTTCGTGTTGTGAGTTGAGATGCGCGCGCCATATTTTAGGACTGGGCGTACCGTGGCAGATGAGATCGCACAGAATGAGGCCGTCGGGTTGGTGACCGCCGAACGTGGCGGCGAGGCCGGCGCACTGGCAAGGCGTGCCTACAAAAAGCACAGAACGCGTTTTGAGATCGTTTTTGATTCGAGCAAAAGTGTCGCGCAAATCGCTTTGGACATATTTGGAACCCCTTAATTTTATTAAGGAATCAAGCGAATCAGCACGTTGATGGCAGACTTCTAAATTCTCATCCAATCCGGCACCGTAAATCACACCGCCGCGAATGAGAATGGCTTCGGAAAGGGCTGTGAAAACGCCACCGGACGAACTTTGAACGCGCACTTTGGGATCGCGATGCCAAGCTGCAAATGCGAGCGGATCTTTGTGGCGCACAAACGGTTTGAAATCACAAATTCTTCTGCAAATTCCACAGTTTACGCAGAGCTTTGTGTCGCAAACAGGGTAGAGAAATCCTTCGCGGTCGCTTTGCAATGTGAGTGCGTGTTTGGGGCAAAGCGTGACGCAAGCGCCGCATCCGCAGCAGCGATCGGTCGAAGTATATGGAATCATTTGAAAATTCCTTTTACGCGAAAGAAAAGCCTGTGGGCAGATTCCCGGTTCGTGAGAATTCCAAGCCCAAACACGAAAACAAGCGACACAATACCAACGGTGCTTGCGAGCACAAACCAATCTGAAAAATCGTGAATAATCGGCAGCTTCGATTCCAAACCAACGGAAATGATTGGCAAAATAAGAGCAATCCCGATTCTGCGAAATGTGCGTTGAGTTGAAATCCCTGGAAAATATTTAGGGATAAAAATCGCTTGTTCGACCACGCGATAGACGTTTGAGGTGAGGCAGGCGAAGGCAATGCCGTAAAGCCCAAATTTGGGTGCAAGCGCCAAACCGCCGAGTGCCAAAATTGCAGCTTGGAGCGAAGTTTGAACACGCGTTTCGCGATAAAGTCCGGCGGCAGAAACCAAAATCCCTTGCGGCGATTTTAAATGGTACGCAAGTCCATTGGCGACAAGCAAAAATCCGAGAATTGGTTGGTGGTAATTCGCATCATTTACGTTGCGCGTAAAAATCTCGACAAAAGGTGTAATTGTGCAGAACGCGCATGTGTAAATTGTTGAAATTAAAGAGTAAAACAGAAATTCAAAATCTTCGTATGCTTCTTTGATTCGCTTGAAATCGCGCTTCGCGTAGAGCTCGCCAAATCCCGAAGCAAGGCCGCTTTGAAGCGCTGAGCAAAATCCGGCGAGTCCAGAACAGGGCAGTGCATAAACAGCATAAATACTGACAAAACTTAGATTTTTTAAAATGAGCGTGACCAAAATATAGGGCGAGGTTTGTTGCAAAGCGCCCAGAACTTGCAAGTAAAGCGCGTCGTGGCGTTTTGGAATCCGCGCTTTGGCCGCCGCGAGTGGTTCGTCTGGTTCGTTAAATGCTGGTTCGGTTTGTTGTCGCTTGCAGGCCCATGTAATAAAGAAAGCTCGCAAAATGAGCGTGAGCAAAAACGAAGCACGTAACTCTAGAATTGACGCGCCAAATTCGGCAAGCGCCAATGTCAGACCGACTTGCAGCAAAAGCACAATCGATTGCGCAATTGATAAAATTGAAAGTCGCTGAGCTGCCTGCAGTCGGATGCGATACGGCGCGACCAAAAACAGCTCAAGTCCGCTCTGTGATGCGAGAATCAAGCACAGAATCGAAACTTCTTGAGTAGAAAGCGGTGCGGTGCTGACACAAAACGGATAAAGCAGCGCCAATCCCAGCGCGAGCGCGCCATAAAGCAGCAGAACTTTACGGTAAAGGCGCTGCGTTGCTCGCATTGTGAGCGCGAGTGTGCGTGTGTCATTTTCAGCAAGCGGTTTATAGAGCGCGTAAATCGCCGCCGTTGAAAGTCCACCTTCTGTTAGGAGAAACAGATTTAAAAACTGCGAAAGCGACGCAATGGTGCCGTTCACCGCCGAACCGAAGTGCACCAAGATTACGCGCGGTATGATGAAACTCGAAATAAGCGTAATCCCTTGTAAAATCAACGAAGTAGCGCTGTTTTGAAGGAAACGCTTGGTGCGGTTCATTTTAGTGATTGCGATCCAATTGAACGAGTTCGGAAAGATATTGAAGTCCGCGATTTCGTTCGGTTTTTAAAATCTCTTGAGTGATTTCACTTGCGTCGCTTTGAAAACTTCCGTCCGCGTTGTTTTGCAGTTGGGCGAGGTGAGCCAAGTGAGTCAATCGTCCGTTCACCTGACTTGGTTCGGGTAAAAGCGACAATTCAAGTGGACGTTTGAAAATGAGCGAGAACAGCGCGCCGTGAAACGAATGTGTGCAAACGTGCGACGCGTGATGAACGAGCCAAAGCCACTCTGCAGGACCGATTCGACCCAAACGATCGGTCAAAAAAAACGGCGCATTTTTAGGAGCCAAACGCCGCGGTCCAATGAACGCAATGGGCAAATTCTTTTTTTGCGACAGCACTTGAGCGCGAGCCGTGAGTTCCGGGGCCGGCGCGAGTGTGTAGAGCAAAATGTAATTCTTAGGCAGATCGAGCGGCCGCTCGAAGCGTTCCCATTCTTGGGCTGTGAGCAGAGCTGCCGGATCAATGTGACATTCTGCTCTAAAATTGCAACCTGTTGATTCTAAAAGAGAATTTGCAAATTCTACGCCTTCTGGTTCGCGAATCGAAATGGCTGCGTAACCAGGAAAAAGTTTGCGACAAGCACTTGCCCATTCTTCGGAGATGGTGTTTGCGCCAAAGCTCGCTGCGTACGAAGCACGCTGCTTTTCAGGCACAAAATCGAGCAAAAACGAGATATCGCTTTGGGTGCAGCGTGGATTCCAAACTTGATCGCTGCCCACAATCACCAAATCTCCAGGCGTGAATCGAGGCGTAAGCTTTAGATTTTGTTCAATAAATCGGTTGAACTGTGCGCAACGTATCAATCGATTGGGCGCTTGCAGACACGCGAAAAGCGCCTGCTTGAGCGTTTGGTGTGGCAGTGTTTGCCGCAGTTTTTCAATGTGTTTTGGACGGTGATCCAGAACCACCGCGCGGTGACCGCTCATGGCATCCAAAACGGTGTAAAGCGCGGTGATTTGCAGAACTGCGCCAAAATTAAGCGCGCGGTGAAAGGAGAGAAGCGCAATCATTCTCAGAAGGTAGAGGACGTGCAGGGCGCGATGGTCACGGACGCTCGCGGATTCAAGTTGGCGAATCCGAATTGGCGCGGCACGTAGAACATGCAGTTGTTGTTGTTGCCCGGTGTGAGTGCGGTGGTTTTCCACATGCTATTGACGATGCCGCCACAGCCGTAAACTTCGCGTAGATTTGAAATTTGCGTTTCGTTCAGCGAAACAATGTTGCGCAAGTACGTGTAATTACAGGCAAAAGACTTTGCGCTGTCGAATGTGATGCTGGAAAGGTTCTGCACGGAACCGCTGTCCGTGTAGGTTTGGAAGAGCGTGCCCATGTTGAGCTGCGCGCAGCCTTGAGGTTGCGTGATGTGCTGGCCGGTGTTGCTACTCCAGCAGTTGATTTGCGCTTTGAACAGATCGGCGTAGACATCGTGGCCGCTGCCACCAAAAGTTTGCGGCAAAACGCAGAAGCCGCCGGGCATGCAGCTGGGACGCAGGTCGTAGTAAAGGTAATCGCACCACTCGTCGTCGCCGTTGCATTCGCTGCAAAGACCATTGTGGCAAACCCACATGGCGTCGCAGCTGCAATCGTTGCTGCACGGGCCGCCCTTGGTTTGGAAGCAGTGTGGTTCGGTGCCAAAGCCATCGCAGACGCCGTCATCGAGTGAAGTGCATGTGCTTGTAGTGGTGCATTCGGCGCTGTTGTTGCAGCGTTCACCATCGCCGATGCGGCATTCGTGGCTTTCTTGGTCGCAAGTGTAAGTAACGTCGCAATCAAAAGCGCTTTGGCAGGGCGAGCCCACTTGCCCAACGCATTCGCGGGAGGCGTTGCAAACTTGGTTACGGCGTGGGCATTCGTCGATTTGTCCGTTGCAGTTGTTGTCGATGCCGTCGCAAATCTCGGTCGCTCCAGGATTGACGTTTGGATTGTGGTCGTCGCAATCCGGGCCTCCGAGTGGGCAGGCGCCATTGCCGTAGCCGTCACCGTCCAAATCTGTGCATGTGCCTGTGCCTTGCGTTGTGCAAACAGCGTCGCCGCCTAAACAATCGTCGTCCAATCCGTTGCCACAGATCTCGAAGCGACCTTGGTTAACAAGTGGGTTGTTGTCGTCGCAATCGGCTCGCAAACAACCGCGGCCAACACCGTAGCCGTCCTGATCGTGATCGAGGCAGTCATTATTTAAATAGAGGACGTGGCCATTGCAGTCTTCGTCGATGTCGTTGTCGGGAATTTCGCGAGCAGACGGCGCAATGTTGGGATCGAAGTCGTTGCAGTCCAATCCCAAGCAGCCGGGACCAATGCCGAAGCCGTCGTGATCGTTGTCTTCGCAATTTTGCGGGCAGGGTAGATCGTAGCCGTCGCAGTTTTGATCGATGCCGTCGCCGCAAATTTCGTGATGCCACGGGTTGATGAGCGGATCGAAGTCGTTGCAGTCAGGGCCGAAGCAACCGGCACCAACGCCAAAGCCGTCGTGATCTTTGTCTTCGCAGTTCGGCAGGCAGAATTCGATTTGTCCGTCGCAGTTTTGGTCACCGCCGCCGCACGAGTTGATGATGGCGTTCGGGTGAATGCGCGGATCGGTATCGTTGCAGTCGTGATTCGAAGTGGGGACGTTGATGCAAGCCGGATTGAGCTCACCGTTGCTCAAGTAAATGTTGGGATAGCCATCCAAATCCATGTCCGGACATTCTTGGCAACCGGGATCTTCTGATGGCTTTAATCCGTTGCAGTCGTTGTCGACTTCGTTGCCGCAGTTTTCACCGCGGCCAGGATGCACGGTGCTGTTTGTGTCGTCGCAGTCGCCGCCAAAGTTGTTAACGTCCGGATTGCAGCTTGCTTCCTGGTAACCGTCCTGATCCAAATCTTTACAAATGACGGCGCAGTCGACGGTGTCTTCTCGGTCGAAGAGTCCATCGCAGTTGTCATCCATGGCGTTGTTGCAAATTTCTTTGCGGCCTGGATAGACCATGCTGTTTGTGTCGTCGCAGTCGCCGCCGCCCTTGCTTACATCGGGATTGCACTTAGCGTCTTGGAATCCGTCGTGATCTTCGTCTGGACAATCGATGCCTGCATCGACGCGAGAAATCGATGCGTCGAACCGCATGACTTCTTCGGAATTTGTCGATTCAGCGCAAGCGGTTGCTAAAAGAGCAGCAAGAAAGAGCGAGTTGCGCATGTTGGATCTCTATCAACGTCAAAAACGATATTTTCTGACGAATGCGTGAGTTGCGCAAGTTCGAGCACCGTTCAATTGTTACAAGGTAAGTGGACTTGCACCGTTCGATTTGGTGTGCAATCGTTTCATTGCGGAGGGCACTATGCTTAACCTCTACATCGCACCGCGCCAAGCGCACTTCATTCCTACAGAAGAAAATCTGAAGCGAGCCATCGATTTTTTGGTGGAACAACAGATCTTAGGTGCTGAAACCGAAGAAGGCTACGCGCCTGGTCGAGAGATTTCGTTTCTCTTTGCACCTGAGCACACGAGCTTGCTGCCGGCGGAAATGACGCTCGAAAATTTCAGCGTTCGCGCCTTTGGTCCACCGCGATTTTTGCCAGAACGTCAATTGGCTCGCGGCTTTTC
>JAZUEA010000300.1:0-13735 GCA_045639945.1 Myxococcota bacterium | reverse complement strand
GGCGTGTTTCACCGGAGCGCCGCTCGCGATTGAAAGCCGCGTTCAGGCGGTCTTTGTGGCGGGTGAGTTGGCGTTTTCGGCCTGAGTCGGCAATCCGTCATCGCTCTGCGCGTGCAAGGCCGGCAAAATGTGAACCGGCACCCAAGTGCTGTTCACGTGAATCATGGGCTGCACCTTTTCGCCGGTCTTGATGTAGTGACGCACGCGTCGCCAATCGCCCTTTGGAATCTGCGTCCAAGCAAGGAAAATGTAGATGAACAGCGCGGCGACCAAGTGATCGAAGAACAATCCGGGGTAACCGAAGAAGAGCCAACCCACGATCAACGAAAGCGGCGAACCGACCAAGAAATACAGGCGACCAATCCACATCATGCCCAACCAGCGACGATATTTATTGCTGTTGAACGGAATATTGGAGAGGTGCAAGCAGCTGAGTGTCACCACCAAAATGGCAGTGATCACGTGAACCACTTGCGCGCCGGTGCCCGACGTTGCCCGCCAAAGCGACGAGTTCAAAATGGCCACAAAAAACAACGCCAAAGCCGGTCGCGGCAAGCCCAACCAATAGCATGGGAACGAGGTATCCTTGTCGTAACCGCGCGCCTGGCGAATGGTTCCAAACGCCGCGGGGCACAAAGCGATGATCGCCGACAGCCAAACGGGCCAATGCGCTTGCACTGTGAAGGCATGATAAAGCAAAAAGGGCGCCGCAATTGAGTTGGTCACGTAATCGCACGCCGTGTCCAAGTGAGCGCCGAACGTGTCGTGTTGTTTGGTCAGTCGAGCGACTGGACCATCCAGCACGTCAAATGCATACGCGATGTAAATACAGTAGCAGGCCCAGTCGAAGTCGTTTTCGAGCAAAGCGATAATCGCAGCGAGGCCGCCGAGGAGATTGCCGAGAGTTACGTAGTCTTTGAGTTTCATGTTGCCTCTTTTTTGGAGAGACCGCTTTTACGAGTGACTACAAACCATGGCAAGAGACGTGGAGTAAATCGTGGAGAAAAGTGAAGCAAGAATCCAAGCGGCCAAGGCTTGGTTCGATCGATTGAAGCCCAAAAATGGGTTAGCTGGCGAAGTTATCGATTCTTGGGAAACCTACTTGCAAGCGGCGTTTGAGCGATTCATTGCGAGTCCGGCGTACGCGCGTTGCTTGAATCGTATTCCGGCCGCGCGCGAGGCGATTCAGTCGTGCGTTGTGAATTTGGTTCAAAATACGGTTGAGCAAGCCGCAAGTCGTTTGGGCTACGTTCGCCAAGAAGAATTGGAAGCGCTCAAATTACGCTTGGCGCTGCTCGAAGCTGAAATGATGCGCATGCGCGTTCGCAACGAAGATCCGCTTTTTGGCATCGGCATCAACTGCTAATTCTGTTTAAATTCAAGGACTTCCACCTTCATGTACAAAGGTTTGTCAATCGGCGTGGTCATTCCCGCTCACAATGAAGCGCGACTTTTGCCTGTAACGCTCGCGGGGTTGCCCGATTTTGTCGACCGAATCATCGTGGTGGATGACGCCAGCTCTGACCAAACAGCGGAACTCGCGGCGCAATCGCCCAAAACAGAAGTTTTGCGCCACTCAGAAAATCAAGGTGTCGGCGCAGCGATTCAAACCGGCTATCGGCGCGCGCTCGAAATCGGTGTTGATGCCGTGGTCGTGGTTGGTGCCGACGCACAAATGGATCCCAGCGAAATGACACTACTTTTGGATCCATTGGTTGCCGACGAAGCCGATTACGTGAAGGGCGATCGATTGAGTCACCCCAAAGTTCGCGAATACATGCCGCGCGCGCGTTACTTTGGAAACTGGGCACTTACGCTCGCCACGCGCGCACTTTGCGGCTATTGGCACTTGCGCGACGCCCAATGTGGCTACACCGCCATCAGCGCTCAAATGCTCCGCCGCTTGCCGCTCGACGATTTTTATCCGCGCTACGGCATTCCGAACGACTTGCTGGGCTACCTTGCCGACGAAGGCGCGCGCGTCAAAGATCGAACAGTTACGCCGATTTACGGTGAAGAAATCTCGGGCATCCACATTCCCAAAGTCATCGTGCCCATCTCCAAGCTGCTTTGCCGAATCGCTGTTCGCCGCCTGAAAAACAAAATTTCAAAGTTCAAAAATCGTTGAAATCAAAAGAGATTCTTGCACCCACCACGAGTTTTCCTCGTTACGTTGGCGATCCGGCCGGATCGTTCATTGCGAGTTGGGCAAATCACCTGCGCGAGCTCTGCGCAAACGTAGATGTCTTGGCGCCTACGGGCGAGGCTCATCACTACAAAACATTTGGCTCTCTTCTCCAAGGTTCTGGCGCGCCGGACCAACTTTCGAATGCAAGTTTTCGAATTCGTTATACTTCTCAGATTTCTGCGGTGCTGAATTCGGCTTCATTGCTTGCCCATTCACTCACAGCCACTGCTAAAATTTACGTGGGTCATTGGCTTGTGCCGTGTGGTTTGTGCGCAGCAATTTCGGCCCAACTTCACGGTGCAGAATCGGTGGGATACGCACACGGCGGCGACATCGCGCTTCTCGAAAAATTGAAGGCAGGACGAGAACTTGCACGATTTTTAGCGCATCATTTAACGCGCATCGCTTTTGTGTCCGAAAACTTGCGCCACCGATTTCTAAAGCTTGCTAGGATTCCAAAATCTTCAATCAAATCCGCAGTTTTGCCAATGGGGGTGGAATCTGCAGAGCCGGATGCACACGCTCGCGAACAATTTTTGAAACGCGCCGGTGGTAAAAAAATCGTGGCGACCGTTGGCAGATTGGTGCCGCTCAAGGGATTTGATTTGCTGGCTCAGGCGTTACGCGATTTGCCGGTCATTTGGATCGCGGCGGGCGACGGTCCAGAGCGCGAACAGTTGGCCAAAGCAGCGGCCTCAGCAAAAGTCGATTTGCACCTGACCGGTCAAATCAACGCGGCGCAGCGAGAAGCGCTTTTTCAAGTAGCGTCGGTATTTGCGCTGACTTCTCGGCAGCAAGGTTCGCGCGTTGAAGGCACGCCAGTCAGTTTGCTCGAAGCGATTACGGCGGGCGTTCCGAGTGTCGCGAGCGAAACAGGTGGTGTTCCCGAAATCGCTGAAAAGACAGGTGCGCTCACATTTGAGCCCAACAATCACATACAGCTTCGTGAGCGTATCCTATCGATTTTAAACGACAATTCGTTTTCAGCGCAGCTTTCAAAAAAGCACAAGCAAGCGGGTCAGTTTTATCGCTGGCCCAATCTGGCGCCGCGCCATCTCGCTTTCGTTCGCGGAGACTTTGAAGATTCTGAATAAAATCAGAGAGTTAGGTTGGATTACTTGCGGGTAACAATGACGACCAAGAAGCCACCGAAACGAGCTGTCACACTGCAGTCACGCGCCAAACGCTCGGCCTTTGCAAGGCAGGTGGAAACGACCGGCACCTTGTGAATCTGCGCAAACGGCGTAAAGACACGAATGCCGCGAACATCCGAAACCTCAAGAGTTTCAGGCAAGTACTTCTTAATATCGTCCAACGTGTCGTAGCGCGTGTAAACGTCGGTGTCGTCGCTCGCCGCACTAATGGCCGACGCGCCCTTAAAGCGCTTGATGGCGTAACGCAGCGAATTTCGGTTGTAAAATTCAAGCGCAGCCTTGCCGCCGGGACGAAGAACGCGCGCAACTTCCGACATCGCCTGCTCGATTTCCGCGATGTGCGCCAAAACCTTGAACGACACAACCGCATCGAACGATGCATCAGGGAACGGCAACGCCGTCGCAGAACCTTCAACAACCTCAAGATTGCGCTCGCGAGCCTGCTGCAACATACCGCGCGAAACATCAACGCCCACCGCATGCTTCGCCATGCCTGCCAAGCGCTCAAGGATCAGGCCCGTTCCGCAACCAACTTCGAGCACATCAAGTCCAGTAACCAGCGGCTCAGCAACTTCAATTTGCAGCGTGTCCAAAAGTGCGTGATAGCCGTGATGGCGCTCGCGCTCGTACCAGCCAGCAAAATCGTCGTAGTAAGTGCGGTTGTCCTTCATTTGGAATCCTTCGCGCCGCTCAAAGACGGCAAATCATTGATTTTTCAGTTCTTCTTCGAGCGCAGCGGCTCGACGCGCGGCTTCTTCTTTGTCGTCGATGGTTTCAAGCGGTGCGTCCTGCGCAGTATCACGACCAGCACCGTCGGCAATATCATCGGTCACTCGGAACATCCAACGACGCGGAATCAAACCGTGTAAAAACAGCACAAGTCCAATAAATCCGTGGATGTAGGCAGCTGCTCGCAATCGAAGCGAGTACGGCAACTCAACCACACCCGTTGCACTCAACATGCGATGAGGCTCCGACGCGTCGTACCAGAGAACGCCTGCCGCGATCACCGACAAAAACAACCCCAGTCGAATCGCATGCCGCCAAAAAAAAGAGCCGTGGTAGTAAGTAAAAAAGTACCCACGCAGCACAATTAGCAAAAAGAAATAGAGACCGAGCGGCATGTAAGCGTCCGCCGCGTCACGCGCCAAATTGCCTGTAACAGAAAAGACTGCGGACAGGATAAATCCAGTAATGATAATGAGATTTGCTGGATCAAAAAACGTCCACCCAAAAAACGGACGAACCTTTTGAGTCGCGTTTTTTTTGGCAGTCTTGCTCACAGCCTCAATGCCCGATTCCAGACAGAACGCCTGCAACGACCAGCGCCAAAACCACAAGATTTACGGCGACTTGGCGAATGTAGACATTCATATTGCGCAGCGGCCGCGTGTTTGCGGACCGAATACGCTTGGCTTCAAGCGTCGCCTGCACCACTGCGTAAATCCACGGAATCACAAGCGGCCAAGTGAAAGCGAGCACCAATCCACGAGCTTCTTGGCCATTGAGCGCTTGCCCCAAGCCTGGAAATAGCAAACTCGCCAACGCAACCATCGATGTGGAATAGTGATTTACCTGTTTGCGCGCCGTGGTGGCTTGTGGCGCATTTGGTCCCGTCATCAAGTTGATCGGCACCGGCGTTGCCGAAAGCGATAAATATGGACTCGACAACGAATTTCTGGGGCCAGTCGTAGATTCTGGGCGCAAATTCGGCGAAGTGGGCGTGCGTCTAGCGGCAGCAAAACTCTCGGAAATTCGCTGATTTTCGCCGGTTGTCCGCTCCGCCATTTTTTCCAATCTGGACGGCAACGACTCAATCGACGGACGCGAAAGTTCGACTGAAATGTTTGGTTTGTCGCTCTTAGGCAGCGCAGGCAATCCCGAAACGTCAGTGTTCGACGACGGCGTGGGCAGCCCTGAAACACCGTTGACCGAAGGCGTGAGCAGCCCCGAAACGCCCGGTCGCGTCGCTGGCGTGGGCAATCCGCTCACCGCTGGCGTGGGCAACCCGCTGAAGGTGATTCGCTGGAAATTGCCCGTTGTTAAAAGAGAAGCTGGCGTTTGTTGCTGCGCTGCCGGCGTTTCAAACGAACGCGATGGCGTAGGCGCAAATGCTGTTTCAAACGAACGCGATGGCGTAGGCGCAAACGGCGATTGTGGCTCATTCGCAGCAGATTCCGCCATTGAAGCAAACGGCCGCTCTACATTCGGCAGCGGCGGCAACGTTTCGCGTGAAGGCGGATAATTTTTTAAAACACCGGGTTCTGCACCTTGGCGAATCGCTGACTCCTGCGAGTTTTGCCAACCGGCCCGCTGCAAATTCGAGCCACGAGTCAGCGACGATTTTTCGGGCGCGCCCGCTCGATCCTCACGAGAAGCGTTCAACATGCGCTCAATGGAACTGCCAATTTCATCCAGCGATGAACGCGGGGACGGCGATTCGTTGCCCATCGACGGCAAGTCGCGAGAATGCAAACGACCATCTTGTGAACCAAGCGCTGAATACCCTTTAGTTTCGGGCTGTTCCGAGGTCGCATCGTGCACAATAGGCTTGGGCGGCGGCGGCGGGACATACGTGCGCTTAGGCGGTGGCAACGGAAATCCCATTGGCGCTGTAGAAGGCCGAGATTCCTCAGATTTTTCAGGAGCCGTCGGTGGCGGCGGTGCACCAAACAGGCCCGATCTCGCCAGATTCGGAAATTCTGCGAGCGTTGAAATTTCAGGCGACGTGTTTTCCACGACCGGACGCGGCGGTGGCGGCGGCGGCTCAACTGGCATCATGGGCGGCGGCGCAGTCACAGCGGCATCGCGAGGCGAAGGCACGCGTGGCGGCATGGACGGCGTTACAGAAGGCGCAATCGTCAAACCGGTTTGAGAGCGAAAATCACTGCCCCACAAATCAGCACGGAACGCGACCACCGACGCATAAGGATCATACTCACCTTCGCTGTGCACCAGCGAACCTTGGACAGATGCGAACGGATCCTGCTCATCTTGCGCGATGATATTGTGGCGACCCGTTTCAATCGCTTCACCGCGCATTTTTTGCGCTGGGCCGTAGCTATTTCGACGCGCAGGCGCCTGAGACGGAATGTCCGCAACCGTTCGCCAAGTGCCATCGGCATTCGCAGCGAGCAGCTCTACTTCAGCGCCAAAGCTGCGAAATAACGAATGAAATTGCCGAGCATCATCCAAAGCGAGCTGCCTTAACATGAGCTCATTCGTCTTCAGCAACTGGGCAACAAGCTCAGGCTCCTCACCCACAATCGGTGAGATCATTTTGCTAAGGCGCGCTCTTTCATCGTCGGCACCAACGGCGCTAATCCGTAGTGCGTACTGATTTACGCGTTCAGGATCCTCGGGGGTCACTCGCAAACTCTCCAAGTTGATCGCATTATTTTAACCTATCTTTTTGAGATTGTGATTGAAAAAGCAGATTTTTCCTTTGTTCTTATTAGATTCCATTTTCTCTGAAATTCAGAACTCTCCCCCGCTTTACGACTCTAAACGAGCAAGCTATAAGTCCGTTTTCCTGCGGAGTGCTTGAGATTGCTTGAAAAACAACGAATTGCGCTCATCACCGGAAAGGGCGGCGTTGGCCGAACCACGGTGACCGTAGCAATGGCTCGAGCTTTTGTCGCTCGCGGAGAGCGCGTTTTGGTTTGTGAAATTGCCGATCCAGAGGGCGGTTACTCTGCGCTTGGACGCCATTTTCACCACGAAACGCTGCCACCCAATCCGATTCAGCTTGAGCCTGGCATTTTGGGCTGCCACCTCGAAGGTACGGTTGGGCACGAAATGTTTTTGCGCAGCATTTTGCCAGCCGGGCCGCTGATTCGTGCTGCGCTCAAATCCAAAGCGCTTTCCAAGTTTTTGCTCGCAGCGCCGTCGTTTCACGAAATGGGCATTTTCTACCATTTGCTCATGCTGCTCGATGCGAAAGATCCTCAAGGAAATCCGCTGTATCCAAAGATTTTGGTCGACATGCCGGCCACCGGTCACACGCTCGCGCTCACAGGATTGCCGCAAATTTTGCTGCGACTCATTCCGTCTGGGCCTATTGCGCGCGAAATGCGGCGCGGTCAGGATTACTTGAACAATCCAAAAACCGGTGCCGCCGTTGTGGTTACGCTGCCTGAGCAGTTGCCTGTCACAGAAGCGCTTGAACTCTGCCAAGGCCTCAAAGAAACGAACATGCCACTTGCCTCTGTGATTTTGAACCGAGTTCCTCAAAATCCTTTTACAGAACAAGAAGTTGCAGCACTTCGCACACATCTTCAAGGCACGCTCGGCAATTTATCACTCGACGCACTTGAGCACACACAAGAAGCCGTTTCTCGTTTAACTTCGCAGTGTTCCGTACCACTTTACTTACTTTCGGCGCTCAATCTCGAAGGCCAAGCGCTCACGAACGCGCTTGCAGAGCAGTTCAAAGTCGCGCAACCTGTTGAAATCACTAAAGAAGAGGAGCGTAAATGAACGCCCTCGATCAAAAACGTGTCATTGTTTGCTGCGGCGCAGGCGGCGTTGGAAAAACCACTGTTTCCGCATCGTTAGCGCTTCGAGCTGCTCGTCAAGGTCGGCGCGTTTTGGTTGTCACGATTGATCCCTCCAAACGACTCGCAGAAACGCTTGGCATTGCGCAAAACCTTGAAAAACCAATGCCTTTGCCTGCGGACCGACTCGAAGCGGCGGGCATCAAAGCACCAGGTTCGCTCTCTGCATGGATTTTGGATCCACAGCGAATTTGCGACCAAACCGTTCACGCGAACATCAAAGATCCTCGCGAAGCTGAGCGGCTGCTGCAAAATCGCATTTACCGCAACGTAACCGCCATGATCGCCGGCATGCAGGAATACACGGCGGTTGAGGCGCTGCACGGCTTTATCAGCGAAGATTGTTACGATTTGGTGGTATTGGACACGCCGCCATCGCGGAATGCATTGCGTTTTTTGGAAGCGCCGTCTCGTGCCATGGCGTTTCTAGATCACCGAATTTTCAATCTTTTTGTGCCAAACGAAAGCGGCCTGATTCGCAAGATGGCGTCGCACCTTATCGAAAAGGTCATGGACATCGCATTTGGCGAATCCACGCGCCGCGACTTGCAGATTTTCTTTCAGCTTTTTAGCCACATTCTCACGCACTTAAATCACAATCAAAGTGAGATGCAGGAATTTTTCCGCAATGATTCCGTGGGTTTCCTGCTCGTTACATCGCCTGCGCAGGCTGCTCTCGAAGAGGCGCATTACTTTGAGCAAAAAACCACTGTCGAGCTGCATTTGCCGCTTTTGGGTTACGTGCTCAATCGCAGTCACGAAGCACTTGCCAAATCACCGGATCCCGCGCCGTCTGATGACCCGATTTTGAGCGCAGCACTCGAAAAACTCGCACCTTTCATTACACAAGAACGCCAAAAAGCTGAGTCGGACGCCGCGTTGGCGCAGGCGCTCAAGGCTCGCACTGGATTCGTCGCCATTCTTCCCGTTTTGCCCGGCGGCGCGTCAGATATTTCTACCCTTACCGCGCTTTCGGACGCATTGGACCAAGCGCTGGAGTCACCATGAATCGTAGCTTGCTCTCTCTTTGCCTGGCTTTGAGCTTAAGCGCTTGCTCGCAACAGTCCGAAACAAAAGCAGAAAACGCCGCAGAGACTTCCAAAGTCGAAGCCGCCGCAGATGCGCCTAAATCGACAGTTTCTGACGCAAACAAAGCCGAAATTACAAAAGAAACCGCAGTCGAAGCAGCAAAACCTGCAAAACCTCAGCGCCCGCCACAAGCAGGCTTGACCGCTGGCGGCGACTTGGAATTCACCGGACCCATCACGTGGACGACCTGGGAATCCGCGCGCGAAGAAGCAGCAAAGTCGGGCAAATACACAATGTTGCTCGTTTACTCGACTGGCTGCCCGCGTTGCCGCGAACTCGCACCCGCGCTGGACGATCCGGAATTTGGTGAGCTGTCCCAAAAAGTCGCGATGGTGCGTCAGCGTTCAGACGTTCCCAGCCAATTCTTAAGTAATTTCAACAAGTTCGGCGGATACGTTCCTCGCATTTTCCTCATCGATCCCGAGGGCAATGTTCGCGAAGATTTGGTGAGCGACCACCCGCGCTTCCCGTATTTCTACGCGCTGCCCATGTTGAGCAAGCTCAAAGCTAACCTCCGTTCCGTCGCGAAGTAATCATGGCCGATCCGCAAAAAACAAATACGCCTGCAAATCTCGAGCCGTCCGTCGTTGTAGACATGGATTTGCTGAGCGCGCCGGACGCAAAGCAGCTGGCGAAAGAAGCGGAATTAATTCAATCGTTTGCGCCATTTTCAAACGCGACGCCGCAGCCTGCAGACGTTTCCAAAGAATCCAAGCGCTCCGAAATTTTAGAGGATTCATCGCTCGATTCGGAGGATTCGTCGCTCGAAGCATCGCCGAGCAGCAACGACGATTTGCTCGATGACTCGCTCAGCGATTCCGACATTTCGATCGACGACACACAGAGTGAACCGCTTTCACACAAGCACTCCAAAAAATCGCATACAATTCTTAAGATTGCGATTTTATTTATGATTTTGGCAGCGGCATTTGTGGCTTACGTGGTTTCAAATCAGGGTTCCGAAGCGTTTCTCGCCAATCCAGGACAAGCAATTTCGCTCACTTTGGGCACTGAAAAACCAAAGCCAGTCGAGCCTGAAACCATCGCCGAAGAGCCTATGCACGGCGAAATTTTGGTCAGCGACGTGAGCATGCAGCCAATTCCAAGCGCCAAGCCGCAACGTCGAGGCGCACCGCAAAACGTGCTCGTGCGCGGCCGATTGACCAACCACACCAATCGTCGCCAAAAAGGCATCGCGCTCGAATCGTCGCTTTTGGCCTCAGACGGATTGACGCAATCCATTCGCACATCGCCGTGTTGTGACGACTTTGATCTCACTAAGGCTGCGGAATTATTAAAGGATCCAAATGATCCACATTTTAGTGATTCACTAAACCGCGCCGCCGATTACAAGTTGGCGCCCGGAGAATCCTGTGCATTTTCAGTGATTTTGCGCGACGTTCCGGCTGTAGACACATTGCGTCCCGCCGTTCGCGTGAAATTCGCAGAAGCCGAGCGCTTGGACGAGCTCAAGTGAGTCAAGCTTTTCTTCGTCGCCAGGGCTTGGTGCCCGAACTCGCCATGCGTAAGGCGCTGTGGTTCGAAGCTTTTTCGAATGATTTCGATAAGTTCCGAACACACTTTGAAGTTGCGCTCAAAGCTTGTTCACACCGCCAAATTGAAGCCGTGCTCGCTTTACAAGCGCTGGTTTCACTGCTCGATGCCGAAGAATCGATGCGGCTTGCGATTGTGCTGCGCTTGTCTCCGGCACACGAACTTGCGCAATTGGCTGCGGATTTGTCGCCGCTCCGCGTTTGCGAGCCGTCCGATATTGAAGCGCCGCCGCTCAGCCGCGACCGAGAAATTACACTTGGAGAACGCCGCTCTTTTGCACGTCGCCCTGACAGAAATTTATTGGCACGACTGGCGTTAGACGAAGATCCAGGTGTAATTGAACGACTGCTCGAAAATCCACGAACGACCGAAGCTGATGTGGTTCGTATCGCTTCTCGTCGGCCAGCGTTAGCGCCTGTACTTGCAACGGTTTTCCGAAATCCGCGCTGGATTTTACGACCCGCCGTTGCGCAGGCACTTTGCGAAAATCCCTACACACCTGTTCGAATTGCTCTGGGCGTGCTTCTTACGCTACCCGAAATGTCGATTCGTGAAATGTTACCGGGGGTTGCGCTTCATCCCGCCATTCGCCGCTCACTCGAGCTCAGAGCCGCGCAACTTTCCGAAAAATCGCAAGAAACTTACTTGTCAGCTGATTCGCTCGACGAAGTCTGATTTTCCGACCGCTCAGCGGTGCCATCAGGCAGCTCTTTCGGGTCGGGTTTCGTGAGACCGTTCTTAAAGTTTCTAATGCCCTTGCCCAGCGACGCGCCCAACTCAGGAATGCGATTGCGTCCAAAAACCACCAACACAACAACCACAATCAGCAGAATTTCGCCGTAGCCAGGCAGTCCCCAAGCAAGTGAAAGCGCGGTTTCCATTTTTTCCTCGCCAGCCAAAAAAGGCCAAAAGCATAGAGGATTGGTAGCGAAACACCAAGAGATTCTTCTAAAATCTCAACTGCTTGCTCAAAAACAAAACAACGTGATACTCATCGCGCCTTCGATCGAGGTTTTGGATTGGCAACGCTCACCTATTCGCTCAGATTTATTTCCGGAAAATTCGCAGGCGGTGAATTTCCGCTTCGCCCTAACCGCGAAATCACAATCGGCCGTGGCAGCGAATTTGACATGGTTTTGGATGAGGACATGGTTTCTCGCCGCCACGCCAAAATTGCGACGTATCACGGACAAATCGTCATCACCGATTTCAAGAGTACCAACGGCACGTTCGTAAACGGCGAGCGCATTGCAGTTGCAAATCTCAAGGTCGGTGATCGCGTTCTCATCGGCACTTCGATGATGGAACTCGTCGCATCCAGCACGGGAGTAATTCAGCCGGTTTCCCGCGTGGGCGCTGCGATTCCTTTGCAAGTTCCCAATCCAAATATGCAAACCGAACTCTCGATGCCGGCACGTCGCATCGATCCAAGGCCGACTCGTCAGCTTTCCGGTTTGCGCGATTTGCCGCCGATCACCGACATGCCTGCGCGTGGCATGTCCGGCCGCTTCCCCGACGACGGCACGCCTTCAAGCTTGATCGAAATGTTCTCCAACAACAAGCGATCAGGCGTGTTGGTGCTCACCGACATGCTCAGCCGCGAAGGCCGAATCTTCTTTAGAAACGGTGATGTTTACTACGCGACCATCGCTCGCCCCGGCAACATCAACAACAATCACCAGTTGCCACCGCTCAAGTGCTTCTTCCGCATGTTGAGCTGGTCCGAAGGCGATTTCAAAATGGAAAGCCTGCCCAACATGCCGACATTCCAAGACGAAATCACCGGTTCCACTCAAAACTGGCTTTTGGAAGGAACGCGCCAACTCGACGAATTACGTCGTTACGATCAGTACTTACCGGATCAGGAGCGCACGCTTCAGCTCTGTCGGCCACTAAAAGCTCAACTTTCGGCGCTGTCGCCCGAAGCACTCGACACGCTGCAGCTGATCATCAATCTCGGCACCATGGGTACCGTTTTGGATTACAGCACAGCAAGCGACTTGGATACCTGCATGGACATTCTGTACTTGCTACAGAATTCGTACATCGTCGTAACCTAATTCTTTAAAATCATTAAAGTTTTAATCCGAAGCTGAGCATCAACGTTCGAAGGAGTGCGCGCTCATCTTGACAGCTGAGAGCGCGTCCTCTACTTTTCGCTGCTTTGTTTTTATAGGTTGAAGAGGCTTTATGGAGTTCTACGTTATCGATCCCAAGGAGCTCACCTACTCCCAATGGGTCAAGAAGATCCGCGACTTCCTGAACGAAGCTGGTCTTACCTACGAAACGACTCCCGGTGGCCTCTACTACTTAGGGGACGACATCGCGGAACCGTGGTCCGAAGAAAGCATTCTCTTCAAAGTCACGGACGAGCGAGCACCTGGCATCATCGAGATTCGCGATGGCGACAACTCGGTTTACGCCTACGCTGACGACCTGACCATCTTCGATGGCCCCGATATTAAAGAGGCTTTAGGTTGCGTTCCGCGCCGTGCTCGCGCTGTGTTCGGTTTCGAGCACATGAGCCTCAAAGGCAAAGATGGTTGCCGTTTCCAGCCTGGTCCAAGCCCAGGCCTTTGCTTCTTGTGCGCGCAGGATGACGAATTCCCGCAGCGCCTCACGATGCAAGAAGTCTGGAACCTGGTTTTCAAGATGATCTACTGGGTCGGCAACAACTTGAACCGCGTCCAGGAATTAAACCAGGTCAGCACCGACAAAATCTCGATTGATTTCGAGGTGAACTTAAGCTTCGTGCATCCGTCATCGCTCGACGCGCTCAACGAAATTCTCACACAAGAAGAAGGTTACGAGCGCCAAAAGAACAGCCTCAAAGCCACGTTCAAAGAGCGCACGATTCCATTCCTCCGCGAATTTACAGCGCTTTTGCCCATGGATCCGAGTGAGTTCGACCGCCTGCTTTGCCGCGCGGTTTGGCGTTGCGACGATCAAAATGGCAAACGTCACGATCTGTTCTTTGTGGGTGCCGAGCGCCGTCACCTGGCGCCCTTCGTTCAGCTGCCCGTGCAAGCCACGTCTCGCCAGCTGATCGAAGATCTCCGCGCCTATCTCAAAGGCCACCGCATCGACAAGCGCGAACACTCTCTCATCTGAGCGAAGGGCTGCATGACCTCAGAGGACGCGAAAAACGAAGTCCTCGATCGTACGGACATCGTCGCACTCATCAGCGAATACGT
>JAZUEA010000299.1:0-9355 GCA_045639945.1 Myxococcota bacterium | reverse complement strand
AGTACACGAATTTGTACCCGGCAATGAAGGAACGCGATTTGACCACGCGTTTTATGCGTTTGGTGCGCGCTCAATTGTGCTTTACCCGCTTACGCATAAAGGCAATTTGATTGGCGCCATCGGTTTGGTGTTTCGCGACGTGCAATCACCAAGTTCTGCCGAGCACGAAAAACTCGCGGATCTGTCTTCATTTATTTCGCCTTACCTGTCACTGCACCAACTGCACGACGCTTACGAGCAAGCCGATCTCACGGTTCACAAGCTCTTTGAAGACTCACCAAACATGCTTTGTTCAGTGGATCATCTGGGCCGCATCACGCGCACCAATGCTCGATTCCGCGAAGAAATGGGCGTTCCAGATGACGTGGTGGGTATGTTGCTTTCGTGGCTTGTCCATCCGGACTGGGTGCCGCGATTCACCACTCTTTGGGAAAGTATTCGCTCGCAAACATCTGTTTCCCAAATGCGTTTGGACCTCATCACAGCGGAATCTAAGCGTTTACCGCTGGTCATGGAAACGCAGTGGATTCAAGGAGCAACACGCAAAGATAAAACGTTGCTCATCGCATTCTGGAATGTTTCCAGCCACTTAGAGCAAACCCAAGCGCATGAACAACAACTTGAGCAGCTCAACGCGTTCACCTATCACATTGCACACGATTTGCGGACGCCGCTGCGGGCGATTGCGAGTTTTGCAGATATCTTAAAAGAAGAACTGCCCAAAGACACTGATCCGGATTTGCTCGACATTACGCAGCGAATCATTTGGGCGGCAGAACATGGCGGCGAGCTCATTTCCGGACTACTCAAATTCGCGCAAAGCGGCAAAAACGAAGGCTCCAGCCAAGCCATTACCATTCGCGATTTGCTCGAAAATGTCTCTCGTCAACTTGCTGGTGAAATCCAAGCGAGAAACGCACAAATTGAGCTCATTGCCGAAGAAACCTCGCTTTTAGGGCACTTAATTCCGCTTGAAACACTGCTCACCAATTTGGTCGGCAACGCGATTCGCTACACCGACGGCCCGTCTCCCGTGGTTCGAGTTGGATTGTACGCCACCGAAACCCCGGGCTGGGCGCGCTTGACCGTTCAAGATTTTGGCTGCGGCATTCCAGAAGAAGACATCGACCGATTGTTCGACATGTTCTATCGCGCCGACAAAAAGCATACCGGCACAGGAGTTGGCTTGGCTGTCGTTCGCCGAATCGCAAGAACCTACGGTGGAGACGCATCCGTCACTTCCGTTGTGGGTCAGGGCAGCACCTTCGAAGTTCGCCTGCCCGCCACCTAAAACTCTCATTTCTCTCATGAATTGCGTCTAAAATCTCAGATTCCTCTCGTCTCGCGCAGTTCAAAACTTTTCAAGATTACCCACTTCAAAAAACCTACCTGCAAATATCGGGCCAACTCTGCAATTTCATTGTTTTCAACGGCTTTTTGTGCATAATGTTCGCCCCTATGAAACGCAACGACATCAGAAACATCGCCATCATCGCCCACGTAGATCACGGTAAGACGACTCTCGTGGACGGTCTTCTTCGCCACTCTGGAACCGTCGACTCGCACCGCCAATTGCAGGAGCGCGCGATGGACAAGCTCGACCTTGAGCGCGAGCGTGGCATCACAATTCTCTCCAAGAACACGGCTATCCGCTGGCTTGATACGACGATCAACATCGTCGACACGCCCGGACACTCCGACTTCGGCGGCGAAGTTGAGCGTGTTCTCGGCATGGTCGATTCCGTCCTCCTCTTGGTCGACGCGTTCGAAGGCCCCATGCCGCAAACTCGTTTCGTGCTCCGCAAGGCGCTGGAACACGGCCTTTGCCCGATCGTGGTCATCAACAAGGCCGATCGTCCCGACGCGCGCCCGGAAGAGGTTTTGGACGAAATCTTCGATCTTTTCGTCGCTTTGGACGCCACGGACGAGCAGCTCGACTTCCAGGTTCTCTACGCTTCTGCGCGTAACGGCTGGGCGATCAACAAGCTCACCGATCCCAAAGAGGATCTCACTCCGCTCTTGAACGCCATCGTCAAGTACGTGCCTGGCCCAGAAGTTGACCCGGTTGGCCCGCTTCAAATGCAGGTCGCGACCATCAGCTACGACGACTTTGTTGGTCGTATCGCCGTCGGTCGTATCCAGCGCGGCACCATCCACAAAGGTCAGCAGCTGGTCTGCATCGATCACGACGGCGTGCCGCGTCGCGGAAAAGTCACTCGCTTGCAAGGCTTTAACGGCTTGGAGCAAGTCGACATCCAGGAAGCCGAAGCCGGCGACATCGTGGGTGTGGCTGGTTTCTTGGACGCGCTCCCCGGTGAAACCATTTGTGATCCGGACCACTTGGATGCTCTTCCGCCGATCGCCGTCGACGAACCCACCATCAAGATGGAGTTCATCGCAAACAACGGTCCGTTCTCCGGCCAAGACGGCAAGTACGTCACCAGCCGCAAGCTGCGTGAGCGTCTCTACAAAGAGCTTCAGGCCAACGTCGCTTTGCGCGTCGAAGACACCGATTCTCCTGAGATTTTCAATGTCTCCGGTCGTGGCGAATTGCACTTGGGCATTCTCATCGAAACCATGCGCCGCGAAGGCTACGAACTCATGGTTTCCATGCCCCGCGTGATTTTGAAGGAAGGCGAAAACGGCGAAAAGCTGGAGCCTTACGAAGAACTCACGGTCGACTGTGGCGAATCGTACTCCGGCACAATTATTCAGGAATTGAACAACCGCGGCGGCGAAATGACCGATTTGCGCACCTCCGCCGACGGCATGGTCCGCTTGGAATACAAAGTTCCCAGCCGTGGCCTCATCGGCTACCGCAGCCGCTTCCTCACGCAAACGCGTGGTACCGGCACCATGTGCCGCGTCTTCTGCGGTTACGGTCCGTACAAGGGCGCCTTCCAGCGTCGCCAGAACGGCGTACTCATCTGCTCCGAAACCGGCAGCGTCGCGAGCTACGCCCTTGAAACCTTGCAAGATCGTGGTGCCATCTTCGTGGTGCCTGGCGAAAAGGTTTACTCCGGCCAAATTTGCGGCGAATCCAGCCGTCCGCGCGACATGGTCGTAAACCCGTGCAAGGCCAAGAAGCTCGACAACATCCGCAGCGCAACCAAGGAAATCGACGTTCGTTTGGACGCGCCGCGCCTGTTCTCGCTCGAAGAGGCGATGGAATACATCAACGCCGACGAGCTGGTCGAAGTCACGCCGCACGCAGTCCGCATGCGTAAGCGCATTTTGGACCACGTTGAACGCCGCCACAACGAGAAGTACGAAGATCAATAATCTCAGTACTTTTCCCGCCTAACCTCACTTTTCAATCATACAAACCACAAGCAGAATACATGGGCGGCACCCAGCGCTCGCCGGTTTCGCCGTTCATGTGCCAGCAATCAATCGAGTTTTCAGTGATGTCGATGTACCCGTAAGTAATGGGTAATCCTGCGCGGCGTGGTCCAATGCTGCCTGGATTGAAAATCGCCACACCGCGATCTTGTGCGAGCAACGGCATGTGCGAGTGACCGCAAATCACAAGCCCGGCACCTGCAGTCTTTGCAGTTTTAAGCACTTCACTCCGAAGCTTTATGCCGTAAACGCCGACGTGACAAACTAAAATTCGAGCTCGGACCTCACCTTCACATTCAATCTCAATGATCAAATCGTCCGAGTAGCCGCAATCGCTGGCATCACAGTTTCCGCGCACTGCTAAAAACGGTGTCAATGCCTCAATTTCTGAACAATATCCAATATCTCCAGCGTGAATGCAGGCATCAAATGGTTCATTACGGATCGCAGCCATTGCTGTTTTGCACGGCGCACTGTGACTGTCTGACACAACCAACAGATGCAATCGACCGTTTTTAGGCAATGTGAGTTTTCGGTGAGTCAAATGACGAGTCGCTCGATTCATGTTTTATTGCTTTTGTGATTTTTGAAAGGTTTTCTCACAAATAGGGAATGATACTCCTCTGTAAAATCGTTGAGAACAATCGCGGCCTCTTTCAAAAATGAAAAACTGACGCTACCTTTTGCCGAACCGCGAGTGAGTTCACAATGCCGAGCCTCCCACCACTACCAGGTTCCATTTACAGCGCGATTCAGCGAGCGCGAATCGATCCCTCGACGATTACGCTTTTGCAGCACCTGCCCAAGGTGATCACGCTTCACATGGAACTTCCGCTGGTTGGGCCCATTCGCCCGGGAGCTGCCGTGCTTTTGAAAGCATGTTTGCGCTCACCATGGCTATTGCTGGACGCACCTAAAATCGATCCGCGCTGCACCGATTCCCGCGTGGTGTTTGAAACAGACGGCCGAGTCGCCGCGCTGCATCACGAAGAACTCGACCTGCCGCTGGCTCGCATGCTCGATGTGATTCTGCCGCAACTCTACACAGCGTCTGAGATTGCTGAGATTTATCGACGTCTGGCCTTCATCGCGAGCACCAACGACACCATTCATCAGCTTACCACGCAAATGCTGACGACCAGCGATCAGGATCGCGCGCTTTCGGTCATGCTTTCCGGCATCACCACCGGATTTTGCCTGAGTTTCAATCGCGCGGTGCTGTTTCGCTACGACAAAGAAACGCACGAACTCGTAGGTTACAACGCTGTTGGTCCAAACGATGAACGCGAAGCAGCCCGCGTTTGGCGCGAAATCGAAGCCGAAGACATCACTGTCGAAACGCTGATTCGCCAAGAAATTTCGAGCGAAACACCGCTGGCGCGCCGAGTCCGCGACATTCGAATTCCCCTGCCCTGCCACGACGATGCCATTTCGCTCGCATTGCAACTCAACGACGTCATTCACGTTTGCAACGGCGGAATCACGCATCCAGAACTCGCAAAACTTGGCTCAAACGGCGAATTTGTGGTGGCGCCACTTCAAGCACACGGGCAGCTTTTAGGCTTGCTCTACGCCGACGACTTTTTCTTGAATGCGCCGATTGATCAGTTGCGCATTGAACAGCTTAAGTTTTTCGTCGAGCAAACCGCGCTCATTTGGGAAAACTTGAGCTTGCTTCAACTCAAAATCGCCCTCGCCAGCCGCGATCCACTGACCGGCACTTTCAATCGCCGCGAATTCGACTCGCATCTAAACCGCGCCATCGAAGCCGGCGAAAATTTTGCGCTTTTGATGCTCGACATCGATCGATTCAAAGAAATCAACGATCGACGCGGCCACGCTCAAGGCGACTGGACATTGCGCGGATTGAGCAAAGTGGCCATCACGCTTTTACGTTGCGAAGACATTTTTGCGCGATTTGGCGGTGACGAATTCGCGGTCATTCTCAAAAATGCCGACGCAGCCACCGCACAAACAGTGGCACAGCGCTTGCTCGAGCAGGTTCACGAGCGATTGGGCATTACGCTTTCGATTGGCTGCGGCCTATTTCCAAACGACGGAAAAAGCTACAAAACCTTGTTTGAAAGCACCGATCGCCGCCTCTACATCGCCAAAGAGCAAGGTCGTAACCGCTACATCGGTCCCATCGAAGAAGCACAGCACAACGCTCAAACAAACATCGAAGAAGCACAGCACAACGCTCAAACAAACGAGGCAACGTGATCGACATCGCCCTTCAAAATATCGAAGTGTATGCACCGCCCTCCGTGGTTTACGCAGTACTCACAGATTTCGCGTCGTATCCGAAGTTTGTGCCGCACGTGCTTGAGATCGAAGTGCAAAAAAGCGAGTTAAATCACTTTGTTGTGCACATGGAACTCGACCTCATTCGCCAATTCGCAACAACAATTACGCTCGACGGCGAACCGTTTTCACAGCTCAGCTGGCAATCAGCAGCGAGTTACCCGCTCTTGCACAACAGCGGCACGTGGCGAATTTTGCCCGAAGGCAATGTGACTCGTCTGGAATTTAAACTTGCGCTGGGAGTGCAAGGCATTATGCCACCTAACATCGCGAAATTATTGCTTGAAAAAGCACTTCCAAACAACCTGCGCGCCTTTAAAGAAGAGTCCGAACGTCGCGCATCTCAAGCTTGCTAATCTCTCAAAACAAACGTATTGAACGTGCTTTCAGTACATCTAAAAAGTCACAAATAACTCAATTATTTCAATGGGTTACAAAAAAAGTTGACTACTCGCCATTTTTAAGATTTCGCCGTTGACCCCCAAAAATACATTGTGATACTTGTCCCGCTCGCGCATCCAAAAAGGACGAGACGTTGCGCCTCGTCGAGGTGAAAGCGACTTGAACCAAGCAGACAAAAAAGACCTGGGGAACGAACCCTCAGAGACGAATGGCCTGCCGGAATCTGTCCGGAATGAGCGCCGTAAAGAGCGCCGCTGTCCCGGCAAAAAAGGGCATCGCCGGTCTCGCACCATTGCAACCAAGCGCCTCACCCGCGAAGAAATCGCTCTCGCCGAGGAATTAAAAGCGGTCATCAACGATCGTCCGCAGTACCGTGAGGAATGCATGCATGGCATGCGGCCGTGTCCTTACGTTGCCTGCAAACACCACCTTTACCTCGACGTAAATCCCGAAACCGGCTCCATCAAACTCAACTTTCCCGACCTTGAAGTTTGGGAAATGGACGAAACCTGCGCGCTCGATGTGGCCGATCGCGGCGGCATCACGTTGGCTGAGGTTGGCGATATTTTAAACCTCACCCGCGAACGCATTCGCCAAGTCGAAGTCAAAGGCCTACAAAAGCTGCGTGAAAGCGCGGTTGGCCTCGAGCTCGAAGACTTCTTGAACTTCCTCGAAAACAACCTCTCAGCCGACTAATCCTCCGCGCTGCAATGCGCACCTTTCTTTTCCGATTTTTCCTAGAAATTTCGGGCTTTTTCGTCCTTATTCTTTTGGCGGCATTCGCGATTTTTCTTTCAGCGCAATGCTTTGCCCTGCGCGATGTTTTGCTGCAAACGTCGCCCGGTATTGTTGCAGCGCTCATTTGCAACGGCGCGCTTGCACTCTCCGAAGCGCTTTTGCCGATTGCGGGATTGACGACTTCTGCGCTCGCATTTGGCCGTCTCAGAAACGAAAACGCACTCAACGCTTGGCATTCTTTGGGAATTTCCTCAACTCCACTTTACGCAGCAATCCTCGCTTTGGGCCTGTTTTTAGGGCTTGTCACGCTTTCGCTTGGTCAATCGGTCATTCCGAATGCCATGGGCGAAATGGGCGATTTGCTCAAACAAGAAACGCTCAGTGCGATTTTTACGCCAGGCCCAAAGAAACTCTCCGAAAAGATTAAGTTTTTTGTACTAGACAGCAAACCTCGCGAACTCTGGGCCATTTTGCAAACAAGCGACAAACCAACCATTTTGCAGGCCCACCTCGATCCCGAAATCGCAATCCAGCAAAATCGGCTCGAACTTCAAGATGTCTACATTTGGAGTAAAGACGCGCACTTACACAGCAAGCGAGCCCAACTCGACTTGTCTAACGAACTCGCACATGTCAATCGCGGACTTAACAAACGACTCGCCATGTTTCGTGCGCCCAATCGCACTCCCAGCCGAGAGCTCAAAAACTCACTCCACGAACGCTACACCTGGCACAGGCGCTTGGCCTTCCCTGCTCTCGCTCCAATTTGGTGTTTGTTGGGCGCACTCTTGGGCGCGCGGTTTGGTGCTGGCAAATCGATTTGCGCCGCTATTTCCATTTGCGCATTCAGCTACTGGCTTTTGCGATTAGGTGAACTCGCTGCACGTGCCGGATTTACAGCTCCCACTGCTGCCGCCTGGCTGCCCGTAGCGTTTTGCGCCACCATTTGTGCATGGTTCGCAATTCGTCCGGATTCGCAATAAAATCCAGGAGTTACGAATTAAAGGAGTTTTTTAAAAAAGAGGAAAATGAAGCGTTAGGCGGGAGAGTTGAGGATCTTATTCCTCATCCTCATCATCGATATCGTCGTCATCATCATCGATATCATCGTCGTCTTCGTCGACAGACATCGACTCACTCTCGTTTTCAGGACGAGGCGTACGAACGCGATCGGGGCGCGGCTCAACAGTCGACGTCACACCGCCGCCTTCGAGAATTGGACGAGCCGTGATCACACCCACTTCTGCGAGCTGATCCATGAGTTCGTTCAAAAGCTTGATCCAACGCTCTGTAACCGCGCGCTCACGACCACGCATGCGGACGACGAAGCGGACACGATCGCCTGCTTCAAGGAATTTACGAGCGTGGCGAAGTTTGGTCTCGAGATCGTGGGGATCCGTCTTCGGACGCAGTTTGATGATCTTCGTTTGGGTGCAGTGCGGCTTCTTCTGCTTTTTGCGCTGCTCATACCGAAAACGACCGTAGTCCATAATTCGGCAAACAGGCGGCCGTGCGTTGGGCGAGACCTCGACCAGATCCATGCCCTTCTCAAAGGCCAAACGACGAGCGTCGTCGGGCGACATGACCCCAAGTGCGCCGCCATCGGCGTCGATGACCATGATTTGTGAAATGCGGATCTGGTGGTTGATCCTTCTGCGTTCTTCCAAGTTAACTCGGTCTCCACGATTTAGAATTTGGTGCGCGCGCTCCTTAACGTGCCTTATTGGCTATGTCAATCTTTAGCGCGCCCGAATTGCACAACTTAGATACAAAATCTGCAATCTTTTTTTACGATCGGCGATGCATTTCTTGCACCTCTCAAAGTAGCGTTTCCAGCCATGACGCATTATTTTGGCTGAATGAAACATACATCGCTCACTCTCTTCACATTTTTAGCGCTCATCTGCACCGCCTGTGGTCCCACGCCTGCGCATTACGCAGATCTAGGAAAGACCGCACTAGCCAAAGGCAAGTACCGAGAATCATACGCATTTTACGATCTCGCAGATGCACAATCGACCGACGGAAAAGGCTATTCCAAAGAACTTGCCAAAGTAAGCCGTGCACTGGGTCAGCAGTATTTGGATCAGGGCAATTGCGTCGACGCACGCGATGCTTTCAAGCGCGCAGAGCGACAAATTCCGCCCGTTTTGGTCGACACGCAGTCGATTTACAGCTGTCTCACCGAAAAAGCGGAAGCTGAACAAGGCGAACCAGATCCGATGCTTGAAATCGGTGTGTTGCGCGATTTGCTGGCTCAAGGTGATCGCCGCCGAAAAATCGTAAATCGCCTTGCAGTATTGGAAACCGAGCATGGCGGCGACATTGCCATCTCGAAATTGTTGGAGCTGGATCAAAAAGAACCGCTCAATCTCACAGAGCGTAAAACCTTGGTCGAAGCGCTGGAATCTCAGCAAAGAATTGTTGAAGCGCTGGAACAACAGGAACGCATCGTCAACATCGATCGCAACGACGTTGTGGCACAGTTTAAGTTGGCGGATTTGTCGGAAGAGTTGGGCGCGCCGGAACGCACACAAATTATTTACGAAAAAATTTTAGAGTCGCAGCC
>JAZUEA010000298.1:0-3728 GCA_045639945.1 Myxococcota bacterium | reverse complement strand
ATCGGCCTTGTTCAAGAACACGACGATCGCAGGAACACCGACCTGGCGAGCAAGAAGGATGTGCTCACGGGTCTGGGGCATCGGACCAGTAGCGGCGTCAACAACGAGGATGGCACCATCCATCTGAGCCGCACCGGTGATCATGTTCTTGATGTAGTCGGCGGGGCCGGGGCAGTCGACGTGCGCGTAGTGACGCTTCTCGGTCTCGTACTCGACGTGAGCGGTAGAGATCGTGATACCACGCTCTTTCTCTTCCGGGGCCTTATCGATCTCATCGAAAGAGATGAACTTGTTAGCACCACCCATCTTCTCAGAGAGAATCTTGGTGATAGCAGCAGTAAGGGTGGTCTTGCCGTGGTCAACGTGGCCGATAGTACCGACGTTGACGTGGGGCTTGGTCCGCTGGAAGGTTTCCTTGGCCATTGATGAGCTCCAAGTCGCCGTTCTGAAAAAACGAGTGGAAAGAAAAATGGGGAGCCGACGATCGGATTTGAACCGATGACCCCGTCCTTACCAAGGACGTGCTCTACCTACTGAGCTACGCCGGCACACCCGGAGAAGAATTTAAGAGCGGGAAACGGGGATCGAACCCGCGACATTCAGCTTGGAAGGCTGACGCTCTACCAACTGAGCTACTCCCGCATTCGTTCCCCATCCGAGAGGGGGACAGTTACCAATCTTTCGATTGATAACCTATGAGCTTGCGCTCATTTTAGTGGAGAGGGATGGATTCGAACCATCGAAGTCGTAGACGGCAGATTTACAGTCTGCTCCCTTTGGCCACTCGGGTACCTCTCCATGAAATCTTCGAATTTAAAGAGCTGGCGATGGGAATCGAACCCGCAACCTGCTGATTACAAATCAGCTGCTCTACCGTTGAGCTACGCCAGCGAACATCTTTTCGAAGTCCGTTTGCTTAGTGGTTTGATTCACAAGGCGAGGCGATTTATACACGCTTACCTTTTGGGCGTCAAGAACTTTTTTTAATACTCTCACTTTTTTCTTTAAAAAACTAAAACCCCCTCGAAATCATTCAGATTTCAGAGGGGCTTTTAACGAGCGTTTCTCGTTTTAATTCACGTTTTGGACGATAACCGACGCTGTCGAACGGCCTCGTACATCAAAATGGCGGCAGCCACCGACGCATTGAGGCTTTCCGTAACGCCTTGCATCGGAATCGCAACCAAATGGTCGCAACGTTCACGCGTTAAACGGCGTAATCCCTTGCCCTCAGCGCCAATTACCAACACTGTCGGCTGGCACCAATCCAAGGTTTCAAGCGGCTCTCCGTCCATATCTGCGCCCAAAACTTGAAGGCCTTTTGCCTGAGCTGCAGACAGTGCCTGCGCCAAGTTCGTCTCCATGGCAACCGGCAGAATTTCAGACGCACCTGCAGAGGTTTTGGTCACTGTTGGGCCAAGTCGCGCGCAGCGATTGCTCGTCACCAACGCACCTGTTGCCCCCAAGGCCTCCCCTACCCTGAGAATTGCGCCGAAATTATGCGGATCAGTAACCTGGTCCAAAGCCACCAAAAGTGGAGATGGCGCCTCGATTAACCGCGACCAATCGGCGTATTGCGCAGGCTCAGCCATGGCGCAAATGCCTTGGTGGCGAACATCACCACAGAGCGTTTCCAGGCGATCAAGCTTTGCTGGACGAATCGCAATACCAAGGCGCTCGGCAGCTTGCAGAACGCGCAAACGCGCGCCCTGCTCCTCGCCTGCTACCAAAATTTCGGAAATCCGCGACGGTGCGTGACGCAAAAGCGACTCAACCGCACGAATACCCGGAACCGCAACTGTCATCGCTGAGACTCCAGCGCGCGGCGTTCATCCAAAATCTTGCGAATGCTCTCGACCACGGAATCAAGCGGAATCATTCGCTTTTCACCCGTTGCACGGATCTTAACTTCGAGTTCGCCGGCAGCCAAAGCGCGACCACCAATGATGAGCTGAACAGGGCAGCCAATCAAATCGGCGTCTTTGAACTTAGACCCCGCGCGCTCGTTGCGGTCGTCCAAAAGAACGTCCAAGCCAGCGGCTTCGAGATCTGCCGTCAACTTTTCAGCAGCGGCAATCACGTCGTCCTTGTTCATTTGCAACGGCAAAACCGTGACATCAAACGGCGCAATTGCAACTGGCCAAGCAATGCCGTCTTCATCGTGGTGCTGCTCAATGGCGGCCGCCATGGTGCGCGTTACGCCGATGCCGTAACAGCCCATCACCATTGGCTTTTCTTCGCCGGCTTCGTCCAAATACGTGCAGCCCATTGGCTTCGAGTACTTGGTGCCCAAGTAGAAGACCTGGCCAACCTCGATGCCCTTGAAAACTTGAAGTTTTCCATCGCAATGCGGACAAGAGTCGCCTTCGACCGCGATACGCAAATCAGCGAAATTCGCAGTAAAATCACGACCTTCGTCAACATGGATGAAGTGCGCGTCACCTTCATTGGCGCCAGTAGCAAAATCACGGCAACCACGAAGAGCCAAATCCGCGTAAATACCAGCAACACCAGTCAAATTCACAGGACCGGCAAACCCAACAGGCGCGTTCGTGGCACGAACCACATCGGCCTCGTCGGCCAAGTCAACTTCGCTTGCCCCAATGACTTTGCGGAGTTTGACCAGGTTCAACTCGTGATCGCCGCGAACCAAAGCAGCGTACAAGCTCTTGGAGCCGTCGTTTGCCGTGGCCTGAACAATGAGCGTCTTGATGAATTGCTCAGCCGGCAATTTTAAGAAAGCGCTGATTTCTTCAATCGTGCGCGCATTCGGCGTGGAAACCTTTGTGCAAGCTTCACTTGCAGGACCCGCCTCGTGCTCTTCAACGCGCAGGCTCGCTTGTTCAACGTTGGCTGCGTAGTGGCACTTATCACAGGCCACAATCGCATCTTCACCGCTGTCTGCCAAAACCTGGAATTCGTGAGAGCGCGAACCACCGATGGCACCGGTGTCAGCTTCAACAGCGCGGAAGTTCAAGCCGCAGCGAGAGAAAATCCGCTCGTAGGCCTCATAGAAGGCGTCGTAGTTCTTGAAAGCGCCGGCTTCGTCCACATCGAACGAGTAGGCATCTTTCATGATGAATTCGCGGCCACGCATCAAACCAGCGCGCGGACGAACCTCATCGCGGAACTTGTCCTGGATTTGGTAGAGACAAAGCGGCAACGCGCGCCACGAACGCACATCGCGGCGAACGAGCTCGGTCATCACTTCTTCGTGCGTGGGCCCCAGGCAAAATTCGCCGCCTTTGCGGTCCTTCATGCGCAACAGCTCAGGGCCATAGTGTCCCCAGCGGCCGGATTCCACCCAGATTTCAGCGGGTTGCACCATCGGCAGAAGCACTTCCTGAGCGCCAATGCGATCGTGCTCTTCGTAGATAATTCCCTTAATCTTGCGCAAAACTCGCATCGCGAGTGGCAAGTAATCATAAACGCCCGCCGCAAGCTTGCGGATGTACCCTGCCCGGACCAAGAGCTGATGGCTCACGACCTCGGCATCTTTCGGCACTTCCTTTAAGGTCGGCGCGTGCAAACGCGTCATGCGCATGGCTGTCTCCTATTGACAATTCAGCCAGTTACAACGCGCGGGCTTATACAACCCAAACCTTTTAAAGGCTAGACATTGCGCCGTTTTCGGGCGTTTGAGAGGAGTAAAATCAGCTGAGAAATCGAGGAGAAAGGCGGAATTTAAAGTGCGCGAGCCGTGCGCCAAATGGTAAGTCGGAGGCCAA
>JAZUEA010000297.1:0-8095 GCA_045639945.1 Myxococcota bacterium | reverse complement strand
ATCGGTCAGTTCGGCGTTGGCTTCTACTCTTGCTTCATGGCCGCCGATGACATCACCGTCATCACACGCCGCGCTGGCGAAGAAACCGCGACTTGCTGGCACTCCACCGGCGATGGCCAGTTCGACATTTCCGACGCCGTTCGCGACACGCAAGGCACCACCATCACGTTGCACTTGAAGCCCGCCGATCCGGAAAACGGCTTGGACGACTTCTGCGAAGAGTGGACCATTCGCAGCATCGTGAAAAAGTACTCGGATTTCGTGACTTATCCGATCGAGCTCTTTGTTGTTCGCAGCGACATCGAGCGCGATGAAGACGGCAATCCGCTCGAAGGCGCCGAAGAAAAAACCACCGAGTCTTGGGAAACCATTAACTCGATGAAGGCCATTTGGACACGCCCGCAGTCCGAAGTAACCAAAGAAGAATACGACGAATTCTACAAGCACGTCGCGCACGACTGGGAAGCGCCGTTTGAGCAGATGTCGCTCAAAGCCGAAGGCACGTTCGAGTACAACGCGCTGCTCTTTATTCCGGATCGCCCGCCGTACGATTTGTTCTACCGCGACTTGAAATACGGCTTACAGCTCTACGTGAACCGCGTTCTCATCATGGAGCGTTGCGACGAGCTCATTCCGGATTGGCTGCGTTTCATGAAGGGCGTGGTCGATTCGCCTGATTTGTCGCTCAACGTTTCCCGCGAAATTCTCCAGCAGGATCGCCGCGTAAAGAAGATCAAAGAGCGCATTATTAAAAAGGTTTTGGACACGCTCCAGGACATCCAAAAGAACGATGTCGAGCGCTACAAGACTTTCTGGGAGCGCTACGGTCGCGTGCTCAAGGAAGGCACCACCGACTACACGCAGGGCGAAAAGCTCCACGATTTGCTGTGGTTCAAGTCGACCAAGGCCGAGGGCTACACCAGCCTCAAAGACTACGTCTCGCGCATGAAGGAAACTCAGAGCGAGATCTACTACATCACCGGCGAATCGCTGGCGGCCGTTGAGCGCTCTCCGCACCTTGAAGCCTTTAAGGCCAAAGACGTGGAAGTTCTCTACATGACCGACGCCGTCGACGAAATCATGGTCAATCACCTCACCGAGTACGCGGGCAAGAAGCTTCGCTCGGTCGGCAAGGGCCAAGTCGAACTCGGCAGCGAAGAAGAAAAGAAGGCCGAAGAAGAGACGCTCAAGAACAAGACGCAGGAACACGAATCGCTGCTCGCCCTCATCAAGGCCACGCTTGAGGCCAACGTGAAGGAAGTGCGCATGTCCAGCCGCTTGAAGACTTCGGCCGTGTGCTTGGTCGGCGATCAGAACGACATGAGCCCGGGCCTTGAACGCATGCTTTCACAGAACCCCGAAACGCACGTTGAAAAGCAAAAGCGCATTTTGGAATTGAACCCCGATCACCCGGTGCTCGCCAAGATGCAAACCATGTTTGATGCGTCGCACGAGGATCCGAAGCTCGCGGATTACGCGCACCTGCTTTACGGCCAAGCTTGCCTCGCTGAAGGCTCTCCTCTGCCCGACCCGGCAAACTTCACGCGTTTGGTCGCCGAACTGATGTGCTAAAGTGCAGAGCGCTGTGGCACAATTCGCCGCAGCGTTCAGCATTAGGCAAAAACACCAGTGATTCCCGCAAGTTACTCTTCTTTCGCCAAGCTTTTACAAACCTCCTACAAAAAAACGATCTGGCGGCCGTTCACACGAGCGCTCGACGAATTCGATCTGATTTCGGAGAACGACCACATCGCAGTGGGCTTTTCGGGCGGCAAGGACTCGATTTTACTCTCGATTTTGCTGCAGCTCCTGCAAGCTCACAGTCGTGTGCCCTTCAAACTTTCGTTCATCGCGCTCGATCCAGGTTACAGCGAAGAGCACTTACAAAATCTGCAAGACCTGGCGCGGCTTCTTGAAATCGACTTGGATATTTTTTCGCAGCCGATTTTGGAACGCGCGCAATCCATGTCGAACAACAAAAATCCGTGTTTCCTCTGCGCTCGCATGCGTCGTGGTGCACTTTATGAGCGCGCTCGACAGCACGGCGCCAACAAACTCGCGCTCGGACATCACTTGGATGATCAAATCGAAACCGTGCTGCTCAACGTGCTTTACGCGAGCCAGTACGCTTCGATGATGCCCAAAATCCCCGCCACCAATTTTGAAGATTTGATTTTGATTCGCCCGATGAGCGAAATTGACGAATCTCAAATAATTGATTTCATTAAAGAATCTCAAATCAACGCACTGCATTGTAGTTGCGCAGTTGCTCGCCAAGCGCTCCCTAGCATGCGGCGATCGGTCAAAGAACTCATCGCAACACTCGAAGCAGCACATCCTGGCGTACGGCGATCGATTTATCGTTCGGCTGAAAATGTGGCGCTCGACGCAATTCGCGGTTACACCACACACGGAACGCGTCAGAACTTCTCGGATATTTTTGAAGAAAACTTCAAATACCGCAGATAATCAGCCCTCAGTGCAAAAACCGTGCCTATTCTTTTCTTCCTACAATTTTTTTGATATACGCGCGCACCTAAAATTCTCGAAATCCCCTTAACCTCTTCATTTTTCGCTACTTACAAACAGGAGCCTGCTCATGAAGGAGCGCACGGAGCCGTCGTTGCTTCAATCCGTTGCGACCATCGGTATGTTGGTCGGCTTTTTGCTTTTGAACATGCTGTTTTTGAAAGATGACTTGCTGGAAGGCGGCAACCAAATGGCGCTTTTACTCGCAGCACTTTCTGCAGGTGCCATTGCAATTTACAACGGCGTGAAGTGGGAAAAGCTCCAAAAAGGCATCGTGGACACGATTGCTCAAGCCATGAATGCCATCATCGTGCTCCTTTTTATCGGTACGCTTGCATCCACTTGGATGTTGAGCGGCATCATTCCGGCGCTGATTCACTACGGCCTCTATATTCTGCAGCCATCGTACTTTTTGCCGGCAGTCGTCGTGCTTTCCGCCGCGATTTCCGTTGGCACCGGTTCGTCGTGGTCCACCATTGCAACTGTGGGCGTTGCCTTTTTGGGCATTGGTCACTCGCTTGGATTCAGTGATGCCATCACCGCCGGCGCGATCATTTCAGGCGCGTACTTTGGCGACAAAATCTCGCCGCTCAGCGATACCACCAACCTTGCGAGCGCAATCGCCGGCGTCGATCTGTTCAAACACGTTCGCTACATGCTCAAAACCACGGTGCCCACTGTCACCATCACGATCATTGTTTTTGCAATCATTTCGCTGGTGAGCAACCGCAGCGGCGACATCAATGTCGATCGCATTCACACCGCCATCACGGGAACATTTAACATTACGCCGTGGCTTTTCATTGTGCCGGCCGTGGTTGGATTCATGATCTACAAAAAGTTGCCGGCCGTGGTCACGCTGTTCATCGGTGCGCTTTTGGGACTTTTGGCTGCGCAGATTTTCCAGTCCGATCTGATTCTAGCGCTCAAAAGCGGCAGTGATCCCTCAAACACGTTCTCGGTTTTGATGAAGACGCTCTACAAGGGCAACGAGATTGTGACCAGCGATCCGAGCATCGATCGACTGCTTGCAACTTCAGGTATGGCGGGCATTTTGAACACCATCTGGCTCATCATGTCGGCCATGATTTTCGGCGGTGTCATGATGGCAGGCGGCTTCTTGCAAAAAATCACCACCACGCTCATCGCCAAAGTTTCATCAACCGGCGGCTTGGTCACGACCACTGCAGCTTCATGCTTGCTCAGCAACATCGTCACCGCCGACCAATTCATCACGCTCGTCATCTCCGGAAAAATGTATTCCGAAGCCTTCAAGCGACAAAAGCTCGCGCCGGAAGTCTTGAGCCGTACCATTGAAGACTGCGGCACGGTGACGTCGGTGCTCATTCCGTGGAACTCGTGCGGCGCGACTCAGGCAACGGTGTTGGGCGTTTCCGCCACCAGCTTTATCCCGTTCGCCATTTTCTGCTGGCTGAGCCCGATCATGTCGATCTTGTTCGCTTGGTTTAACATCAAGATTAAACGCATCGAAAGCGAAGCCGACGAAGCGCAGCCGCGCAAACCCGACACACGCAATCCTTTGCCGCTCATTCCCAACGATTAAATTCGCCAATAAAAAACCCCGCCTTCGCGGGGTTCTTTTTTGCTCCAAATTCAGAGCAGCGCTTTAAAGCTGGCCACGAATGCTCGCCCAGAACGTTCGGCCAATCTGCGGCACGCGAGTGAATCGCAAATTCACGCCAGATGCATGCTCGGCCTGCCAATCTAACAAATTGCGAATACCAAAGCCGTACTGCAATCGCTCGTCGGACGTTTGCCCGGTCAACGTAATGTCCCACAAATAATCGATGCGCGTTTCCTCGTTGTCACGCGTCAGGCGAGGACCTTCCATGCGAATGCGGTTCGCAATCGTAAGTCCCGTGTTTCCAACCGGCAGCGCGGCTTTGAGCGAAGCCAAAAACGCAGGACTGTTCGGCAATCGCTCGCCATCACCCAAACCACCCAAGCGCATGCGCTGAACGCTCGCAGTCGCCGACACAAAATAGCCGCGATGCCAATCGTGACTCAGCTCTACTTCTGCGCCCAACGTGCTCACATTTTGACTCTCATTTGTATATTGCAGCACGTTGAACTCGCCGAATTCTTTAAGAGAAATCAAATTGGACAGGTGGTTGTAGAAAGTGCTCATCGTCAATTGCAGCTCAAACGGCAACTTGTGGCTGTATTCCAACTCTACCGTTTCAACTTTTTCAGCTTTCAGCTTCTCCGCTGGCTCCTGCGTCATGCCTTTGTCGTGATAGTAAAGTTCATAAGGGCTGGGCGAGCGGAATGATTGACCCAATACAAACTTGATCACGTCGCCATTTGTAGGCGTCAAAACCAGCGCAGTACGCGGACTCATCGTTTGATTGATGCTGTTCATGTGATCCGCGCGCACACCGATGTTGAAGGTCAAAAACGAAAACGGCTTAAAATCAGCAACCGCAAACGCGCCAATCACCCGCGGATTCGAACTCACATCTAAGAACGTGCCATCGAGCTCGTAGCGACTTTTCAGATCAGCCCAAATGTGGCCCTGCTCTTCCATGCCCACGCTGTACAAAAACTTTCGATTAAAGAAGCTGCCTTGAAGTCGAAATTCGTGGCCGCCCCAAAGACCGTCCCAGTTGTCGTACAGTGTGCCGCCAACCTCTCTGCCTTCGTCTTCGGAATAGAACCGCTCGTATGGGTAAACTCCGCGGAATAAATAGAGATCCAAATAAAGGCGCGTGAGCAGTGCGTGATTTTCAGCAAAGTTCCAAGTATAGCGCGCTTCGACAAAACCGCGGTAATCGTACACGGACGCGCCACCTAAAATCGTATCAAACGCACCCGTCGGAATTTCTTTGAAGCGCTGGTTGTAATCGGCTTGCAGCTCGAATTTGCCCAATCGCAATTTCGCAGACGCATGCACGCCTCGCGCGCCATCAGCGCCATAAATCACTGGATTATAAGAGAGAATTCCATCGGACGTTGGTTCTTGGTAGTTCATCAAGCGAACGGTATCGCCGGCGCTTTCAAATGCATCGGCTGTAATCCAAAATTCGCCGTCATTGCCCAACTGGTGACCAAATCCCAACCGAACGCGCGCTTGCCGCATGTCTGCCGTGGCAATTTCAAAATGCGGCCGCACTTCTTTTTTGGTCACCAGGTTGATCACACCAAAGAACGCGTTGCTGCCGTAAAGCGCAGAGCCCGGACCTCGAACCAACTCAATTCTCAGAATATCGCCCAAACTGCCCAGCAAATCGCGATCTGCGTAACTCGAACCGAGCTGATCGTCGTTCATCACGTGACCATCTAAAAAGACCAACACGCGATTGCCGTAATCGCCCATCGTCGCAAATCCGCGAAGTCCGAATGAGCGATAAGTTCTGTCGTCATTTGAGAAAACGCCACGAATACCAAGCAGTGCGTCGTACATGGTTTCATAACCGAACGCGCGAATTTCATGCTCAGAAATCAGCGTAACGCTCGCCGGCGCTTCGTCGACCGCTTCCGATACACGCGATGCACTCGTCACTTCATTGAGCGGCCAAAGCTCTACTTTTACGCGCTGCTCTTTGTCGTGATCGATTTTGAAATTCATTTCTTCTGGGCGAAGACCTTGACGACTTACACGCAGTCGGTGCACGCCCACAGGCACGTCATTCAAAACCGCCGGCGCAAAACCTTTCACCACGCCATCCACTTCGATGAGCGCGCCTTGTGTATCGCATTCCACGACCAAGCTTCCCGTCAACATCGTTAAATTTGTTGAGGTTTCCGTGGTTTGCTTCGCACGAACGTGAACAGGAAAGCGATCCGACTGGTAGCCTTCTGCCTGCACTTGAATGATGTGTGTGCCTGGTTCCAGCTCAAACGTCGATGGCAACGTTCCAATCGGCTCGGGCTTGTCGTCCACAAAAATAAATGCGCCTTGCGGATAACCACCCAACGAAACGCGCCCAACAATGCGGTCCAACTTGAACGACGTTTTTTCGGTTTTGCCTGACTTTAAAACGACATCGGATTGCTGCGCCGTCTGGTATCCAAAATGCTTAACAATAATCGTATGTTTGCCTTCTGGAAGAGCCAGAATCTGAGGCGAAATCGCACGCATACCCAAATCTTCGCGATCCACAAAGATCTGCGCACCCGGCGGATCGGTCTCGATCTCGACCAACGCAACATGCTTGCCAATGCGAGTCTGCGCTTCGTAAGCGCTCGCTTTTGCTTCAGGATCGGTTTCTGACAACCAAACGTCGTGATAGTGGCGATACGCTTCGCTGTACTGTCCAAGCCGCTCGTAACAGTGCGCGATATTAAATGCCACGTTTCGGTTTGGCACCAAGCGGTTCGAAACCAACCAATGTTCTAGCGCCGATTCGTAATTTCCCTTGCTGTAAGCTTTTACGGCAAGTTCAAAGTGAAAATCGGCTTCTTCAGCCAAGTCAACACTTGCATTTGTATTCTGCGCAAACGCAGGCATCGACATGCCAAACAGCAAACAACCGATCAAAAAGCGTGTCAGCGACATCGCAGGCCTTTAGCCTCGAATTCAAGGTTTTAACGCTTGATGCGAATCTCAGAAGAGGCGCTATTACCTGTCGACGAGCTTTTGTCGAGCTTTTCTGTATTTTTATCAGTTTTTTTAGTTATGAAGCGTCGCTTCAAAACCGTATGCATCTGCTCCGGTGAATTTTCACGAATCTCAATTTCGACCGGAGCGTAGTTTTCAAGCTCAAGCGTTAAAACAACCGCATCGTTTTGTTTTTCAATCGAAAACGGCGTTTTACCCAAAACCAAATCGCCCTGTTTCACAATCGCTTCGCTCGGCTCAGAAGTCAGCTGAACAAACTGAACGATCTGAAAATCTTCAACAATTACAGGGCGTTCTTCTGGTTTGGGTTCTAAAATCGGCGTGGGAGTGGGTTGCGGAACCGCAACAACAGGCGCAACCGGTTGTTGAATCGGCGCTGGCGGCTCCTCAACTACTGGCTTGGGCGTGGAAGAGCTCAAAATCACGCTCACCACCAAAACACAGGCCAGCACCGCAGCCGCAACGATCAACACGAGCTTTTTGTGAGATTTTGGAGCGCTCTCTTCAGCGCCGACTGGCTCAAGAAACGGTTGCGATTGTGAGGAATCTGAGACGCGAGAAAGCTCAAACGCATCGGATACAGAACTACGCGTTTGCTCGCGCAATCGATTCCAGCTGGCATTGGTGCTGATGGAAGCCGGCGTCACACTCGCCGTTAACAGCGCTGTGTACGGCCGATCGCTCACCGGACGTTCGCAACCGCCGGATTGAAGCGCAAGTTCATCGATGGCTGCATCACACGCCGCAATAAACGCACTCGCATCGCGGAAACGGTCGTCTGGCTTTTTGGCCATGCAACGCATCGCGATCGCTTCGGCCTGCGGCGGCACTTTGATGTTACGGAACTCTAGAATTGGCTTGGGCGCTTCATTCACATGCGCCATCGCGATTTGTACAACGTCGCCGTTAAATGGAGGCTCGCCCGCCAAAAGCTCGTAAAGCAAGTCGGATCGTAGCCATGTCGTTCTGTGAGCCAAGGAGATG
>JAZUEA010000296.1:0-2211 GCA_045639945.1 Myxococcota bacterium | reverse complement strand
ACCACCGGATTCGTTTGGCAAACCAGCGTTTGGGTGAGCGCTGACGGCGCACTTGGCCAAGCGCGAAAGCGTTTCGATGTGCGGTCGCATTTCGGCCACGCCAAACGCGCAGTTGAGGCCGATGCTCATCAAATCGGCGTGCGCAACGGAGGCGTAGAAAGCTTCGAGTGTTTGTCCGGAGAGAAGGCGGCCCGCGTTATTGCTGAGCGTGGCCGAAATCATGAGCGGCAAGTTGGAGCCGCGCAATTTTTGAGCTTCTTCGCAGGCGTAAATTGCGGCTTTGCAGTTGAGTGTGTCGAAAACGGTTTCGATCAGCAGTGCGTCGACACCGCCATCGATGAGCGCGCAGGCGGATTCGGTGTAAGCCTTGACCAGCGTGTCGAAATCGATGTTGCGCGCGCTTGGATCGGCGACGTCTGGTGAAATGGAAGCACTGCGATTGGTGGGGCCCAAAATACCGGCGACAAAGCGCGGTTTCTCAGGATTTTCGCGGGTGTAGCGATCGGCGCATTCTCGAGCGAGCTGAGCAGCGGCTTTGCACAATTCGGGCGCCATCGATTCCATGCCGTAGTCGGCGAGTGAAATGACCTGCGAGTTGAATGTATTGGTTTCGATGATGTCGGCGCCGGCTTCGAGGTAGGCGCTGTGAATGCTCGCGATGACGTCGGGGCGGGTGATCGTTAAAAGATCGTTTAAGCCCTGTAAATTCTGAGGATGATTGGCAAATCTGGTGCCATGGTAATCCTCGCGCTTGAGGTGGCGAGTTTGGATTTGAGTGCCCATGGCGCCGTCCAAAATCAGAAGGCGCTTTTGTAACGCTTCGCGAAGATCCATTTTTGTTGCTCCAAAAAATAAAAGACGGGCCCTAATGACTTAAAACTAAAATGAAATCACGTGTTTTCGTTCGCGACAGATTCGAGCCAATCATCAAGTGCTGGCGTAACGTGATGCCATGAAAAGCGCTCAATAAAGGGTGCGCAAGACTCAAATTTAACAGGATTCAGAATCCAATTCTTAAGAAACTCGTTGAAATCATTATCATTTTTGTAAAGACACTTTTCGTGAAATTCGCTTGGTAAAAGTTCCGGATAACTCAAGCGATTCGGCAAAATCGGTGCTGCGCCGCAGTACATGGCTTCGAGCACCGACAATCCCAAAAATTCTTGGTGTGCTGTTGAAATCACTGCATTTGCGCGCCAAAGCAGTCGGCGATATTCATCGAGCGGCTGGGGACCAAACGCGACCAGGCGATGACCCAAAATCTGCGGTGCTTCATCCAAAATTGCCGGATGGTCGCGAAATTTTTGACCCACAATTGCAATTTCAAAATCAATGTTTTGAAGGACGAGCGCTTTAAGACCTTCAATGAGCGTACCCGGATTTTTGTCAAACTCCCAACGGTGATTCCATAATAATAACGGTGGGTTCTGATGCTTTTGCGTTTCGCAACGAGCTTGATCTAATGCGTCACAATCAATGCCAACAGGAATGACAACGCTTTTTTTCTGAATGAAATCCGCAATGTTCTCAATTCCGGATTGGCGCAAACGTGCGAGTCCGTGGCGAATGCCTGCAATGCAATCTGAGCGGTTGTAGTTGGAATTGAAAGCGACTGCGTCGGCGGCCAGCAGTGAAGCGACGTTGATGGCGGCGTAGTGAAATTGTTCGTTTTGCGCGTTGGGTTTTGCGGTCGACCAAGGATAAGAAAATTGGTTTTCGTGAAAATAAACGGCGAGCGGCTTGTTGCGAAGTGGCGCCGGAAGAAGACCTCGAAGTTCCGCAGCATTCTGCATTTCAGTGGTGAGGATAATGTCGATTTTTCTAATAAAATCAGCAGGTTGATTGCGGATCTGCTCGGCAAAATCCCACGCTGCGAATGTCATGCGCGCTTTCCATTTTTGACCAGGCAGCGTGCAAAGCGTGATTCGATGGCGCGAGCGTTCGGCAAAAGTTTTGGCAAATGCGCGATGTGAACCACTGTGGTAGGGATCAAAAAAGAGAACGTTCAACATGAAGCCTCTAGGCTGTGGCGCTTCTATTTTTATGTGTCTTCGCGTATGAACGCAGCCTTTCAGGAGTCTACCACATGAAAATTGACGAACTGCGGGAAACTCGGGCGCGTCTCTCGCTTGGTGGCGGCGAAAAGCGGATTGAGCGCCAGCATAGTCAGGGCAAAAAAACTGCGCGCGAGCGTCTGGATTTGCTTTACGA
>JAZUEA010000295.1:0-2586 GCA_045639945.1 Myxococcota bacterium | reverse complement strand
ATCACAAGCGCGGGTCTACTCCCCCAAAACCATTAAAGAAGCGAACGAACTGAGGGCGCAAAATCCCAAGGCGGTTTGTTTCGCGGGCGGCACAGACCTCATGGTTTTGCTCTCACGCGACATCATCGATCCCGAAGCGTTCATCAATTTGCAGTCCATTGAAGATCCGGAAATCCGCTCGATCACAATGGAAGGCGACAAGCTCCGCATCGGCGCCATGGCCACGCACCATGAAATCGCGATTTCACAGCTCGTGAAAACGCACGCACCAATTTTGAGCGAAGCGGCTGCTTCCGTGGGTGCTCGCCAGATTCAAAACCGTGGCACCATCGGCGGCAACATCGCCAACGCCAGCCCGGCAGGCGACACACTTCCGCCGCTTTTAGCGCTTGATGCAGAAATCGAACTTTCCAGCATCAACGGCACCCGCCTCGTTCCCATGTCCGAACTTTACGTGGGTTACCGCAAGCTCTGCGCCCGTCCCGAAGAATGGATTACCGCGGTTTTCATTCCGGTTTTCCAGGGCGAGCAGAAAATGTGGTTCCGTAAAATCGGCAGCCGTCGCGCACTCACCATCTCCAAGTTGTCGTTCGCCGGCCGCTTGGTCATGAAAAATGGCATCGTTGAAGACGCACGGTTGGCATTCGGCAGCGTCGCGGCTACGTCCGTTCGTGCTCGCAAAACCGAAGCTGCACTCGTGGGTCACGCCATCGATCCCGAACTGGCGAGCATGCTCACCGAAGACCTGCACCCAATCGACGATCTGCGCAGCACCGCGGAATACCGCATCACGGTCGCGCAAAACGTCGTTCGCACCTGGCTGAAAAGCCTCATCTGAGTTCTAAACTCAGAAATGAAAAACCGGCCGATTCTTTAAGAGTCGAGCCGGTTTTTTAATGCCCTGATTTTTTTAAAAATCAGAGATCGTGAGGCAACGAACCGCGCAGCGAGCGTATGTAGGCGTACGGCGTGGCGTAGAGGAAGTTTGAAACGCGCGACGTGTAAATGTCGGCGTGACGCTCAACCTGGCGAGCCATGTGGCTTTTGTCGTTGCCGGTGCGCATTAAGAGGCCAAAGTTTGAGTTCATGAGCGTGCTGAGAGATTCGGCCAACGGTGCCGCAGCAGAATCAAGTTTCTCAATCTTTTCGCGGAGTTCTGCAATTTTGCGCTGACAATCGCGAACGGTGAAATCGCTGTCGGTAGGCAAGTTGTGGCGCAAGCGCTGCTCTTCCATGCGCAGCCACACACTTTCATGCTCCAATTCCTCTTTTTGCTTCATGATTTCGGCAAGTTGCGCCTGATTTTCTTTTGAAGCTTCAAGAATGCGAATCTCGTCTTCAAGCTCGCGCAGGATCAGGCAAGTGCGCCAACGACGAACGGATTTTGACACTTGCACGTCGCCGAACACGTGATCGCCCACGTACAAAATTTCGGCACCATCCAACCCCAAGCACTTTTCGATTTGCGCCGCGCAGCCACCCAAGTAGACGCCGCCCACTTTGAGACCGCTGATGTTCGGCCGGAACAAGCCTTCTTTTTCGTCGGCCAAATCAAACAGCGTCGGGCGCTCGGTGAAGAAATTCGGCTTGCGCGAACCCACAATGATGAGGACGAACAAATCGCGCCAGGTTTGGCCCGCCGGCATGTAGCGATCAAACGCATAGCTCATGATGTCGCGCGTGTACGACCACTCAGAGTTCGTAACGAGCATGAGCGTTTTGCCTGCAGCTTTCTGATCCAAAAGCGCTCGCGGCGTATCGGGATCGAGCACCACAAACTTCTCAGGATTCGCAATGACCTCGCTTTTGAGCTGGCCCTCCATGTGCGTCTCGTCCACGGAACGCTGCACCAACTCAAAAAGCGCGGCGTAACTCGTGTGCGGCGCGGGACCAAGCCCAGCATCAAGTGCCACAACCAAATGCGCGTACAAACTTGCGGTCGACAACCCAAACAACGTGTTCAGGAACACGTAACGCGACTCTTGCAAATCGACCACGGTGCGCGCGTACACGCCACGAAGCACCTCAAACGGCATTGGGCTCAAACCGTGCATACCGGCTTTTACGTAGCCAAATCGATTTGTCTTAATAATATTGCCGAGTTTCGTGTCGAGAATGAGGCCGCGCATCATCAGCTTGGGATCAAACCTTGCTTCCGAGACTGGCCAGCCCGCCGCCGCCAACCGCTCGCGCGCAAAGTCGAACACACGCCGCTCCCACATTTCCACATCGTAGTGAACCAACGTGTAGTCCATGTCGTAGCCGATCGCCTTAATCGCGCGAAGATTTAGCGTTCGGTTGCAAAAAATACCACGCCACGGAGTCGGAGTGGGGCGATTCATGTGTACCTCAAATGAGAAAGGAAGATCCGCAGAGCTGCGAAATTAAAAGGAATTTAACACTCGCCGTAAATTACGCGAAGTATTTGGCGATGTAATCCTGAATGGTGGTCTCGATCTTGCCAGCGAACGGGCGAGCGAGCAGACCCAATTCGAGATCGATGGCGGCCTTGCCGTTGGCAACAGACGCGAAACCGCTGACACCGCGGCCTTCAACCGTAGCACGCTCTTCGTTTTGCATGTTGAC
>JAZUEA010000294.1:0-2044 GCA_045639945.1 Myxococcota bacterium | reverse complement strand
CACGCCCATGCAGCTCGCCACCGCGATTCGTGCACGTAACTTAAGCATTCCAGCAGGCCGCATTCGCACAAAAGATGGTCAGCTGCGCGTTGAAGTTTCTGGTCGCTACGATCGCCAAGATGAGATTGAACGCACCGTACTCGACGTTTCTAAAGAAAACGGTCGTCCCACTTACTTGGGCGATTTGTTCAATGTTCGTCGTGGGTTAGTTGATCCTCCTGCCACAAAACTCCTCTACGATGGCGATTCAGTCGTGGCGATCTCGCTCACCATGAAGAGCGGCATGAACGTCATCAACTTGGGACGCGACGTTGAAAAAGTTTTAAAGGAATTCCGAAACAAGCTGCCAGAAGGCGTTTCGCTCGACACGTTGCATGATTCACCGACGCAGGTTGATCGCGAAGTTTCATCCTTCATGAATAACCTGTTCCAAGGACTCGCAGTGGTCGTTGTTGCAATGGCCATCTTCCTTGGTTTGCGTGCGGCCATCATCAGCGCGGCGGCCATTCCGCTTTCAGTGTTGTTCGCACTTTGCCTCATGCCTCTTTTGGATGTGGCGCTCGAAAAAGTTTCGATTGCGGCATTCATCATCGCGCTCGGCATGCTGGTCGATAACTCGATCATCGTGGTCGACAACATCGATGTAAAACTGCGCCAAGGCTATTCCCGTAAACAAGCAGCGTGGAGAGGTGCACAAGAGCTCATTTTGCCGGTTATTACAGGCACAATGGCAACGGTCATCGCCTTCTTCCCCATGTTGTTGTTGTCTGCAGAAATCGGCGCGTACGTACGAAGCTTGCCGTTGGTGGTTGGCGTTTCGCTCATCGGCAGTTTGATTTTCTCTGTAACGTTCACGCCGCTTGCAGCCGTCAAGCTCATGCCGCGTCCCAAAGCACAACTCGTTCTCAACAATAAGCAAAAAAAGGAGAACATCTTCGAGCGCGCTTATCGAAAGATCATGCGTGTTTGTTTGAAGTTGCGCTGGCTGGTGTTCCTTGGATTTGGTGCTGCACTCGCAGGTTCTGTTGCGCTCGTGTTTGTTTTGGGCATGTCATTCTTCCCCAACGCAAACCGCGATCAATTTACAGTCGACATTTGGCTGAAAGAAGGTGCTTCCTTTGAAGAAACAGAGGCCATGACCAAAGAAGTGGATGAATTCTTGCATCAAGACAAAGATGTGAAATCCACGTTGGCCTACATCGGCAAAGGCGGACCTCGTTTCTACATCACGGTGGTGCCGGAATTTAACCAGTCGAACTACGCGCAAATCATGGTCAACACCAAAGATCCGCTAAAAACCGACAAGGTTGTCGCGCGAGTCGAGGAATACGCACGAACGCACTTTGAAGGTGCAAACATCTTCGCGCACCAACTTTTGCTCGGACTTCCAGTGGATGCCGCAATTGGCGTGCGCATTGTTGGACCGGAGTTAGAAACGCTCAAATCACTGTCGCACCAAGTAAAAGAAATCCTTCGCAGCACACCTGGCGCCGATCGCGTGCGTGATAGCTTTGGTTCGTCTGTCCCAGCCATGAAAGTGGATGTGGACGTTGATCGCGCTTACCGCGTGGGTGTCACCAACAGCGACGTGGCGCTGGCATTTTTGTCGTCGTACGAAGGTTTTGAGCTGACACGACTCCAGGAAGGCGACACCGAAATTCCGGTGAAACTCAGGCTGGTCGACGAAGAGCGCACGTTGGTGGGCGGTATCGACGACTTGCCGGTGTCTTCGACTGTGACATCCGAGCGCGTGCCACTCGGCTCGATTGCTGAGCTCAATCCCAAATATGGAACAGGCGTCATCAAGCATTACCAAACGCAGCGTTATGTTTCAGTTTTGGCCGAAGCGCGCGGTCGCCTGCCAGATCACATCATCAACGATGCCTGGCCAAAGATTCAGGCGATTCCCCTTCCGCCCGGATATCACATCGATATGGCCGGTGAACGCGAAAAGATGGCCGAATCGCTTGGAGAACTCATCAACGTCTTCTTCATCATTCTCACCTCGATCGGCGTGTTGATGCTGCTCCAGTTCAAGAGCCTG
>JAZUEA010000293.1:0-2657 GCA_045639945.1 Myxococcota bacterium | reverse complement strand
CTGCGCTTAGAGGTCTATTACCTTCAGGAGGCGCACTCATCACTTCTACTGCAACATCTACAGCACTCTTCCAAAAATTAGGTTGTTCACTTCGACCGCGCACAGCATCATCGCTTTCATTGGCTTTAAATCAGGCAGGTTACGTTGTGGAATTCGAAAAACACGACCCACAAAACCTACAAGTCGTGATCCTGGCAAGACCAAGGCCTTCAAAATAAGGCAGTGCACTTAGGTTGTGCATCTATACAATTATATATTGTGCAGCGCACAACAGGTTTTCACTCAAACATCTTGTTCTTTCGATACTTGCCCTTACAACGCCGATCGGATAAACCGCGCCGCATGAAAAACATCTACCTCGATTGCGCAGCTACGACTCCAATGGAGCCTAAACTGGCTGCAGAACTGGCTGAGCTATCGCAAATCTACTTTGCGAACCCGGCATCTAGCCATCCAATGGGCCGTCAGGCCTCCAAACTTCTTGAAACTTCGCGAGAACGACTTTCGGCTGCCATCGGTGCAAGTCCTGACGAGATTTGTTTCACATCAGGCGGCACAGAGTCTTTACTTCTCGGCATTCACGGCAGCGTTGGCGAAACTCCCGGACGTATTCTCGTCTCTGCGATTGAACATTCCGCCGTTTTTGAAGCTGCAAACGCCCTCAAGTCGCGTGGATTCACGGTAGATAAAATCCCTGTCGACGCCCAAGGGTTTACAACGCCCGAAGCACTTGAGTCGGTCATCGATCGTAAGACCAAAATCGTGGCCGTGATGGCGGCACAAAACGAAGTTGGGTCTATTAACAACATCAAGGCATTATCTGCAGTCGTCCGTAAGGTTGCACCGCGTGCTAGATTTGTTGTTGATGCCGTCCAAGCTCTTGGAAAGGTCCCAATGAATGTGCAGGACCTCGACATTGACTGTATGGCGATGACCGCACACAAGTTACATGGCCCCAAAGGGATTGGTGCACTCTATAGTGCCCATCAACTGAAGCCTGTCATGAAGGGCGGAGGCCAAGAACGTGGACAACGTGGCGGCACTCAAATGCCTATTTTGGCCTTTGGGTTTGCGAAGGCTCTTGAAGATGAGCCCGCAGGTATCGCCAAGATGAAGTCACTTCGTGATCGTTTATGGTATGGCATCAATAAGGAATTACCTTCTACCAAACTTATAGGGCCATCCATCGATTCACCTGAGCGACTTTGCAATAATTTAATGATTTTGGTCCCAGGATCTAAGAGTGAGCCCATGTTAAACTCACTTTCAGCCAGAGGACTATGTGCATCTGCAGGAAGTGCGTGCACAACAGGTGCCTTCTCCCATGTCCTGACGGCATTAGGACATTTATCGAGCGAAGGTGCCTTTATTCGACTCACACTTGGACGTCAAAATACTGAAGAAGAAATTGACCAAGCGGTCAAAATCTTCGTGGAATCTGCACAAGAGATTTACCACTACTACTCATAAGTCTTAATTCTAATGAAGTACGATCTCATTCTCGTTCGTCCTGGAGAAATTTGGCTCAAAGGTAACAATCGCCAAGACTTTGTGCGACGTGTTCGCCGAAATCTCCAATCACAGGTCCGGGCAATATGTCCAACGGCTACAGTAGAAGCTCCATATGGACGCTTTCTCGTGCATATGCCGCCAGAAGCGGATGTACGTCGCCTGGTTCAAGCATGCTCCGAGACACCTGGTGTCACGAGTGTAAGCCCGTGCATCGCTGTACCTTCCGATAAAGACCAAATTATTGCGGCAGCATTAGCCTTAGCCAAGGAAGCATGGGCAGGTCGTCACGATACTTTTGCTGCACTGGTCAAGAGAAGTTGGAAGGGTTTCCCGGTTTCGTCACCTGAAATCTCAAGACTCGCAGGTGAAGCCATCATTCGTGAACTTAATTTGCCCGTAGATCTACGTCACTCTGTGCTGACGCTGGGTATTGAGATTCACGAATCAGAGACATACATCTACGCTGAGCGTGTAAAAGCCGTAGGTGGTTTACCGATTGGTTCCGCTGGCCGTGTAATGCTCTTACTCTCTGGTGGTATCGACTCACCTGTAGCTGGTTACCTGGCTCAAAAGCGTGGTTGCGAGCTCGATGCAGTTTATTTCCACTCTCCGCCGTTGATCGGTGAGCAGAGCCGCGAAAAAGTTGAGAAACTTGCTAAGGTATTATCGCCTCGACAAGGTGGCTTGCGCCTTCACGTCGCGTACTTCACGTCGATCCAGAAAGCAATTCACGATTCGTGCAATCACCGCTTTACGGTTTTGCTGTATCGGCGCTTTATGTATCGCATCGCAGCGCGTCTTGCGGCCAAACGTCGCTGTCTTGCCCTGTGTACCGGCGAAAATTTGGGCCAAGTTGCCAGTCAGACCTTGGAAAACATTGCGCTTGTAGACTGTGCCACCGATTTTTGGACGTTGCGTCCACTGGTTACATACGACAAGCTTGAAATCATCGGGATCGCTCGCAAGCTTGGAACATATGATACCTCTACGCTTCCGTTCGATGACTGCTGTACGCTTTTCTTGCCCAAGAATCCTGCGACGAAAGCTTCGCTTGAAGATATTTTGGCAGAAGAAGCTAAGCTTGATGTCGAAGCACTCATTAATGAAGCGATTGAAAAGACTGAAATCGTTACATTAGATTAATT
>JAZUEA010000292.1:0-10760 GCA_045639945.1 Myxococcota bacterium | reverse complement strand
TTCGTTCCCGCTTCGAAAAGGCGCACGGCCTCATCATTCGTGACGATGCCATTTACGCCGCCGCAGCACTTGGAACCCGCTACATCTCCGGTCGTCAGCAACCCGATAAGGGCGTTGACCTCATCGATACCGCAGGCGCGCGTGTCAAGATCGGCCTCACCTCCAAGCCCGCTGACTTGGAAGACGAAGAGCGCAAGATCGCGACGTTGCAGCGCGAGTTGGACGCCCTTCAGCTGGACACGCTCCAGTGCGGCTTTGACGCTCAGGTTCGCATCGCCGAACTCAAAGACGAAATCGCCAAGACCGACAAGAAGCGCGAAGAGCTCGAAGCCAACTGGCTCAACGAAAAGGAAAAGGTCGACCGCGTTCTCGAACTCCGCAAGCAGCTCCTCGAAATCCAGGATCAGCTGCCCAAGGATGCCGAGCCGACGCCTGAGCTCATGGCCGTTCGCGATGAACTCAAGGTCGCCTTGGACGAACTCCACGAACTTCAGGGCAAGAACCCGTTGATGAACGTGGAAGTTACGCCCGAAATCATCGCGCGCGTCATTTCCGACTGGACCGGCATTCCTCTGGGCAAGATGGTTCGCGACGAAGCCGAGGTGTTGTTGCACTTCCGCGAGCGTTTGGGCGAGCGCATCAAGGGCCAGGATCACGTGTTGGACGCCGTCGGTACCGGCATCCGCGCTGCCAAGGCCGGCCTCAAGAACCCCAAGACCCCGATGGGCGTCTTCCTGTTCGTTGGTCCTTCTGGTGTTGGTAAGACCGAAACCGGTTTGGGCGTCGCCGAGCTTTTGTTCGGTGGTGAGCGCTTCTTGACCACCATCAACATGTCCGAATTCCAGGAGAAGCACACAGTTTCTCGTCTCATCGGTTCGCCGCCTGGTTACATCGGTTACGGCGAAGGCGGTGTGTTGACCGAGGCCGTGCGCCAGCGTCCGTACTCCGTGGTTTTGCTGGACGAAGCTGAAAAGTGCCACCCCGAAGTCCTCAACCTGTTCTACCAGGTGTTTGACAAGGGTATGTTGGCCGACGGTCAGGGCCGCGTCATCGACTTCAAGGACACCGTGATCTTCCTCACGGTCAACTTGGGTTCTGAAAAGATCCAGGCTTTGTGCGAAGGCGGTCAGCGTCCGGATCCCGAAATCCTCATTCGCGCGGTCCGTCCGATCTTGTCCAAGCACTTCAAGCCCGCATTGCTCGCTCGTATGACCATCGTGCCGTTCTACCCGATCCACGAAGACGTCATGCGCGATATCACGGCCCTCAAGCTTCGCCAGTTGGGCGACCGCTTGATGGAGAGCCACAAGATGCACTTCGTCGTGGACGACAAGGTTGTGGAAGCCATCGCGGCTCGCTGCACCGAAGTCGAAACCGGCGCGCGTAACATCGATCACATCATGACCGGCACGCTCCTTCCGCAGATCTCCACCGAGATCTTGAAGGAAATGAGCCAGGGCGACTTGCCTGCTCAGTTGACGTTGGGCATGGGTGACGACGGCCAGTTCACCTTCAAGTTTGGTCCGCGCACCATCTGATTTCAGGCACACCACCTGAAATAAAGCGGAGTCTTCGGGCTCCGCTTTTTTGTGCTCTGAATCGCCCCAAGCTAAAAGCAGCGAAGATTGAACTTTTCGAATTTCAAATAGAAATCACGAAATTCCGCTGAGCTTTTGAACGCCAGGCCCAGAAAGTTTGCTCTGGCCAGGTCGCTTGGTTTGCGAGAGCTCTATCTTCACATCCACCGCTTCTTTAACGCCGTTCACGTGCGAGATTATGCCCACCAAGCCGCCGTCGTGCCTGAGCGCAGCCAACGTTTGAAGCGCGGCATGCAAACTACGCTCGTCCAACGTGCCAAATCCCTCATCCAAAAACAGTGAATCCAATCGCATCGCGCGATTTGAGTCGCTCGATAAACTCGAAAGTCCGAGCGCCAACGACAAGCTCACGATAAACCGCTCGCCACCCGACAAATTCTTGGTGGTGCGCAGTTCGTCGCCGTTTTCCAAATCTCGCACGTAAAAATCGAGCGTCGGATCTTTTGCGGTCATGCCCGAAACGGCGGACTCCGATTTGGAACGCTTGCTCGGCTCCGCAGATTCGTCCGGTGCATCTTCTAAACGCGCCAAGCGATAGCGTGTAGACAATCGCGGCAAGTGCACATTCGCACGGTCAATCAACGCATCCAATGTCAGACCTTGCGCAAACGTCGCGAATTTATTGCCATCTTTCTGCCCAATCAGACTGTTGAGTGCGCTCCAACGGCGAACGCGCTCGCGCGCCTGCTCAATCTCACCGCGAATCGACTCGTATTTTTCATGCCAGAGGGCATCGTTTCGGCGCTGCTCTTCTTTTTGAGCCTTTTGTGAATGCGCTTCATCCAACTCGGCCGCCAGTTTCACCAAATTTTGCTCAATCTCATCAAGCTCGCGCGTATCCTCGCCGCGTTTGGATTCGTGCTCAGCAATCGCCTTTTGAGATTGCGCCACTCGCGCCAGAGATTGATCGAGCGCCGTTCGCAATTGCGTTTGTTTTTCCTGTAAATTCGCGCGGTTATCAGCGGTTAACAAAGAATCCAAGTAATCGGACTCGCTTTCAAAACCGCGCAACTTTCGCTCAACATCAAAATTTGCCCGCGCAGCCTCGCTCGCCTTTGCCGCCTGCAACAATCGCTCTGCACGCTCTGCGCGAATCGCTTGCGACTGCTCCAATTTCACGCGCGCCGACTCAAACAAAGCTTGTGCCTGCTCGCTCGCTTCCGCCGTTTGCTCTATCAATCGCTTCAGTCGAGCTTCTTCCGCAGCCGGATCCAAATCACCAAACCGCTCACGCCGCACAGATTCTTTATCGCGCAAAACGATTTGTTCGTCAGAGAGTTGCGCCTGCGCTTCATTCAAAGTCGCTTGCCATTGTTCAAACTCCGCAGCATGCAACGTTCGCGCATTCGCCGCACTTTGAATCGCCTGCAAACAACGCAACTCTTCTTGTTTCAACGATTCGTACGCGTCTCGACGCTTCGTCAAAATCTGTTCCACTTGGCTTGGTTCCTGAAGTTCCACGCCAAACGGAGCAAGTGCCGCTGTCATCGCGATTTTATCTTTTTCAAACTGCGCAAGGAGCTCGGCGACAAATTGATTTGCCCGCGAAAATTGCTCTTCGGCGTGATGCGCGTCTGCCTCCGATTTCAAGAAAACACGTTCCGCAGCTGAAAATTTTTCACGCACCGCCTCAACGTGAGTACGCGCCGATTCAAAAGCACGCGCAGCCTGAGCCAACTCAGCCTCTGAAGCCTGCAAAGCCGAAAGGTCTGCACGCGTCATTTGAAGTGAATTTTCTGTGGATAGAATCGAATTTGCCAAGCTCTCAGCAGAAGGTAACCCCTTAAAATCACAGGCAAAAATCGTTTGGAGTTCTTGAGAAAAATGCGCAATTCGATCCGTTATCGCCAACTTTTGCGTTTTAAGCTGCTCACCCTCAGAGAGAATTTTTGCCTGCTCAATCTGCAAATTTTGAAGCTCTGATTGCGATTTTGAAAGTTCAGATTTTGCTTTAAAAACTGCAAGTTCCGTTTCAGATGCGCCAGACACGCCGCCCGACCATGGATGCGAAAGCGAACCACAAAGCGGACACGGTTCACCGTCTTTCAAAGCCGCGCGATGTAATTCAAACGACTGAACTTTCTGCGAAAACGCATGCTCTTTCTCAGCCAGCTCCAACTTTTGAGCTGCAAGAGCCGTTTGTTTGCTCGCCCAATCAAGCGCCGACGTTTTCGTTTGTTGTGCCGCAGCGTTTTGAGTCAGAGAAACTTCAATCTTTTCAAGCAGTTCCGTTTGAAGTTGAAGTTCTGAATACGCTCGTTGCGCCACTCGGAGCTTTTCCAACTTCGCAGTGCAAGCACGCTCCGCGGTTTGTAAATCAGCCACCGTAACGTGAGCGAATCGCGACTGATGCGCCTGATTCAACGCCACGTTCTGCGCTTCTAAATTCGAAAGTTGCGATTCTAATTGAGATTTTTCATTCGTGTGAATCTGAAGCGCGTGCTCAGCTTGCGTCTTTTGCGCACATGCAGTTTGACGAATCTGAGCCAATTGACTCGCCTGTTTTTGCGAATCAATGACCTCGTTGTAGCGCGACGACAACGCCTCAAGCTGCGCCTTCAAACCAGAAAGAGCGCTCGACAGCGATTCATCAGCGGAACGACTCTGAAGTTCGCTCTGCACAAACGAAATTGCTGATTTCGCTGCGCTTTCGTCCTTTTCGGATTGAGCAATCTGCGCCTGAATGCGCTCACTCGTACCAACCGCATCAGTCACACGCTTTTGGGCCGCCTCAACGCGCGCTTTTTGCGTTTTGATTTGCGACAAAAGTTCCAATAATTCCGCGCGAATTGGAGCACTTTCAGCTTCTTTATCACGCGCAACTTGTTTTTGACGCTGAGCGACCTCAGCAGCCTCACGTGCCTGACTCAATGCAGCTTCTAACGCAGGCCTCGCATCATCTTGCGCTCGAACCTCTGCCTCCAAACTCGATTTGATTTGCTCAGAGTGCTGCCATTCCGTGCAAACACCTTCAATTTCAAGCGCGCGCATCGCACGACCAAGCCGCTGCGCCTGTGGCTCAAATGATTTCCAATTTTCTTTGGCCACTTGCAGCGACATTTCTTCGTTCGCCAACTGTGTCGCCAAAGAACCGTAGAGCAAATGCCAGTTTTTGGCTTGGCGCTCATTCTCAAGAGAAGCGTTCAGCGCTCGGCACGTTTCTGAAAGTTTTTCAATATTTTCGGAGAGTTGCTGAAGCTCGTCATCAGACAAAAGCGGGCAACCACGCAAATCGCCTTCGAGAGAATCGAGTTTGGCCTGCTCCAATCGCGTACGCTCAAACGTGCGCATCGAAATCTTGCGGTACTGCTCCGTGCGCGTGATCGCTTCCAAAATGGGAGCACGCTCTTTGGGATCGGCGTCCAAAAATTTCGAAAACGCCCCCTGCGACAAGAGCATGGTCGTTGTAAACGACTCAAACGCCAGACCAACCAACTCCGCAACGCGAGTCGGCGTCTCGGTCAACTTTGAAGAAATAATTTCGCCGTCCGCCCGCGCGAGAATGTGCTCCGGCTGTTGAAGTCGCCCATCTGCTTTGTTGCGCGCTCGTTTCAAACTCCACTGTGCACGAAAAATTTCACCGCGCGCTTCAAACTCAGCTTCCGCAAAGCAAAAACCAGTGCCGTTTGTCATCAAATCGCCGTGTTTGGGCAGCGAAATGCGCGGCGTTTTACCGTAAAGCGCAAGGCTGATAGCGTCTAACAGAGTCGTTTTGCCCGAACCAGTGGGACCGATAATGGCAAACAATCCCGTTGAATAAGCGGGATTCGTGAAATCAACAGACCATTCGCCGGCCAAAGCGTTCAAATTTTTGAATCGCAGCTTCAGAATTTTCACGGCAGCCTCCCGCTTTTTTTCAATTAAAACGATGAGTTATTTTCAAAATCCGGATCGTCTTCGAGCGAGCGCAAAACTTCGAGGTAAGTTTCCATCAACTCATCGCGCTGATCTTCAGCGACTTCACGCGCCGCCATGAGCAACTTGAAAACTTCTCGTGGATTTTGCTCGCTCAACGGCAACGCTGTTTGATGCGAAAACAGCAAGCGACGCGACAAATCCTCGACCAACAGAATCTCGACTCCAGAGCCTTCCGTCAGTTCGGTCAATTCATCGCGCAAACGGCCTTGCACACGATCATCTTTGTAAATCGCGCGCACAAAACAGGTTTCGCCTGATTTCACGAGTTTTTTAATCTCGGATTTTAACTTGCTTAAATCGCCGCGAATCGTGAGCAACTTTTCAAACGCCGGCACATGAATCAAGCGAACTTCGGGTTTTCGATTTGGAGGCGTTTGTTCAGAAAATTCAATTAAAACAACAGATTTCGGACCTTGCTGCGCTTCATCAAAGCTCATCGCAAGCGGCGAACCGCTGTATCGAATCGCGTCGTTGTGCACGAGCCGCATCGGCCGATGGATGTGACCCAATGCACAATAATCGGAGCCCAACGCGAACGAATTTGTATCCACAACCCCCAAATTGCCGACATACAGCTCGCGTTCAGTTACTTCTTCTGGCAAATCGCTCGGAGATTCCGCTGTCATTTCAGCGTAATCCGCACAATCAGATCGATCGGCGTACAAGTGGCCCATCATGACAATCGGCACCGCGCGACCAGTTTGCTGCTCAAGTCGCGATTGCTCACTTTGCGCGCGTTCAAGCACCGCCGCGTAATGCGCTGCCAAACCTGTACGAATTTGGCGTTCACGCTCGAGCCCCGTCTCGCCCGACGAAAATCGACGCAACTCTTGCTCGCGCAAAAATGGAACCGCGCCCACAATCACAGCGCCATTTTCTGTTTCAATCGTGAGCGCTTCGCTTGACGGATCGTCCGCTGCACCACCTTGAACGTGCAAATCAAATCGCTTCAACAGCTCTGCGCACTCATTCAGAACCGCTGGCGAATCGTGATTACCGCCAGTGACCACCACATGGCGACACGTTTTCGACCCTTTTAACGCTCCCAAGAAATTGTAAAAAAGCGTTTTACTTCCACTACTTGGCGCAGACGTATCGAATACATCGCCTGAGATTAAAAGCACGTCCACCGCTTCAAGCTCGATGGTTTCAAGCAACCACGCCAAAAAACGCTGAAAAGCATCGTGTCGATCGTGTTGATAAAGTCGGTGGCCCAAGTGCCAGTCCGAAGAGTGCAAAATTCGCATTCAAACCTCTGCACAAAAGTCAGGATTTTCTATCATGTGATGGGATGAATGAGAAAGGGTTTCTGAAAAATTTTTCAGGTTTTTAAGGCTGGTTTAATTGCGTTTTTGCTCACAAAAACCGTTGAGTGCAGTATCAAACGGAATGTACTCAACCGTGAACTCGCCCGAAATTAAATCAGGATTTAGCTTTTCCAAGTACGACTTAATGTCGACAATCGTGGACCAGTTAAAAATAGGACTGAGCAACAATTTGTCGCCTTCGCGATGCGCAATCCTTGGCGTATTCGCTGCTCGCATTGCTGCTTCTTGCAAATCCGCGTTCAACGTTTCACCGCGATAAGCTTTTTTAGGCAATCCGGCGCAGCCTAACGCACCGCGCACCAAAGCAAATGTAACTTCTGGGCGACCTGAACTCACTTCTGGAATGAGCTCATCGGCGATCTTTGAAAGCGTCACTTTTTCTTCGCCCATCAAAAACGCAATCCGCCAAAAGAAACCATTGAGCACATAAACATCTGCGACCGAATCGATGGGACAGTGATCACGCACACCCGCTAACACAAATGCGTTGTATGCATTTAAATAGTAAGCCAATCGCTCTTCTGGCGTGCGAAAACGCTGCGGTTGCGTTCGCGGACTCTGCGCTCGCAATTCACCCAAATACACATCCAAATCAGTGGGATTCGCACGCAGCTTTGCGTAATCAACTAGGCCATCTTCGCGCACAACTTCTGCGAGAACTTTGTCAAAGTTACTGTGATCAAAAGTCTTTTCATTGGAATGACGCGCTTCTGGTGCAGGTCCAGACACGCCACCCGGTCGAAACCAAAAAAGAACGACGCCCAAACAAAGAGCAAAGAGAACAAGTCCGTATTGCTTTAAAAATTTCATCTCACCCTCATTTCAAAAATGCCGCATCCTACACAATCACACTCAAACCGCCTACCTTCTAGAGGTTTGGCCAAAAAGCATTTCATCTCCACGGATTTCTCATCAAATCGCTTAAATCCTAAAGATATCTTTGAAGTACTGTCCGGCTTTGATACTCTGAAATGAGGTGCATTGATCTGAGTGACAACTATGAGCAACGAAAACCTCATGCGCATTTTGCTCGCTGAAGACGACGACAACGACATTCGCATCACTCGGCGAGCCATTCAAAAAGCCGGGCTGAACGCAGTGTTGGACACCGCATGCGACGGCCAGGAAGCGCTCGATTATCTGCACCGCAAAAATTCATTCATCAGTATGAAACGGCCAGACTTGATGCTGCTCGACATCAACCTGCCGCGCATCAACGGCATCAACGTGCTGCGACAAATTAAACAAACGCCTGAATTGCGCACGATTCCCGTTCTCATGCTGACAACTTCCGCACGGCAAGAAGATGTCATTGCAGCTTATTCTCACGGCGCAAACGGATTTATTTGCAAACCTCTTCGATTCGCAGAGTTCGTTGATTTTATTCGAAATTTAAGCATTTACTGGGGCAACTTGGTGGTTCGACCTCGAAACGAAAACTAAGCGCCCACGCCTGTTCCCGCCTCGCATCTTCAAATTTCTCCGGTGTTGAGTTCCCGCTCGGTTTTTTGTAGACCGCGCCATTCACGCCTGGAGAACCCATGGAAGAGAAAAAAGAAAATACAGCTGCGACCGCTGGCCGCGGCTTTCTCGTCATCACGGCTGCCAAGCTGTGGTTTATGGCCGGCGGCGCTCTCGTCGCATTTGCGCTTCCCAAGTATTTAGGGAAAGAAGGCTACGGCCAGTACATCGATATCAGCAACACGCTGAGCATTTTCAGCATGGTCATGATCACCGGCGGCTTGCAGTCGGTGTCAAAGTTCGTGAGCGAAACGCCCGACAAGGCCGGCGGCGTTGTTCGACAATCGCTCATCGCCATGTCACTTTTGGGCCTTGTTTTTGGCGGTGCGTTTATTTTTGGCGCGCCTTGGATCGCTGAATTCCGCGGAAACCAAGATCTTTCTTGGGCTTATCGTGCTGCTGGCATCGTGCTGATTGCGTACGCCATCTACACAGTCTTCATCGGCACGCTCAACGGTCGCAAAAACTTTTTGTCTCAAGCCAAGTTCGACATGGGATTCACCACACTCAAAACAGGCTTGATGCTTGGATTCGCCGTAGCCGGTTTGGGTGCAACAGGTGCAATTGGCGGTTTCGCTCTGGCTGCTCTTCTCATCATGGCAGCAGCGGCATTTAAAGTTTGGCCCACGTTGGGTTCAGGTGAATCGAACAAAAAGCTCTACGCGTTCGGCGCACAAGTCATGCTTTACACGTTGGTGTTCAACCTGATTTTCAAGCTCGACGTGTTGATGCTAAAGCCGGTCGCGCAAACACTTTTAGGCACGGACACACAAGCAGATGCGCTCATTGGCGTGTACGGTTTGGCCTTGCAGATCAGCCGACTTCCTTGGCAGGCAACGCTCGCCATCACCTTTGTGATTTTCCCAATGGTGAGCGAAGCCACATTCCATAACGACCGCGAACGCACTCGACTCTACATTCAACAAACGCTGAGGTACTCGCTTCTGCTGGTCGGTGCGCCGGCGGTGGTTTTAATGGCGTTGCCACAATCCGTTGTTGGCTTTTTTGGCACAGATTTCGCGCAAGCCACGATTGCTCTTCGCTGGCTCGCTCCGGCTTACTTTGTGTTCGCACTATTTAATATTGTGAACACGCTCTTAATGTCTGCTGGCCGCGCAACAGAAGCTTTGATCATCGGCATCATTTCGGTGGGATCTGCTGCAGCGATGTACCATTTCGCCTTGCCACTGGCGAACACTGCCGAAGCACTTTTGGCTCTCGCAGGTCAAACAACCGGCTTTGCGTTTGCAATCGGACTCTTGCTCGGCATCGTGATTCTCGCGCGCCGTTACGGCTCGCCGATTCCGGGGGCAACGTTCGTGCGCGTTGTTGGAATTGGCGCAGCGTTTGTGTTTGCCGCTCAATACATGCCTCAAATGAACAAGCTCATCACGCTCGCGGCGGCTGTCGCGCTTGGCATTTTGTTCTTTGTGGCCTTGTTCGTGACGCGCGAGTTTACGGCCGAAGATAAAGCGCGCTTCATGAAGGTGATTCATCGCAAGAAAGCGTAAGCATTCTAAGGAGTTCCGCATGCAACGAAGTCCGTTTTCACAAAGCTGGAAGCGCATTTTGCTTCTCTCAATCTTTTTTTGTGCAGCACTTCAAGGTTGCGGCGGAAACAACCAAGAATCGCTCTGGAAGAGGCAAAACGCATTCAACCAAAGCATTCGCTGGGGCATTTTCGATAGAGCTTCAGCATTTGTGACGCTCAAAAATCGCGCGGAATGGCTCTCAGCTCATCAAGCGGCTTCGCGCTCTCTAAAAATCACCGAAATGCAGATGTCGCAAATCGACTACACCGAAGGCGAGCCGGATGCGTACATCACCATGTGCATGTCGTTTTATCGAGAGCCGCAGATGACGCTACAAAACAGCTGTTGGCGGCAACATTGGCACAAAGAAGATCGCACTTGGTTCTTTGAATCCGAAGAACCGGCCACCATTGCCCAACCAACCGTTACACCGAGCTGGCCCTAATCTCCGCCGCTGCACTCACAAACACGAACAGCGTTGAAATCAAAAAGAGATTCAACGCTGTTCGAAATCCTTACCCCAAAAAAATCAAGGCGGAAAATCTGCGTTTATTCGCTGAATTCTGCTTTTTAGAACGGGATTTCGTCGTCGTTGTTGTCAGACGGAATCGGCGCAGAAGAAGCGGCCGGCGCGGGAGCCGGATCCGCTGCGGGCGTACTCCAAGACGGCGCGCTGTAGCTTGGCGTTTGAGCAGGCGCCGGCGCCCAGGCGTTGTTTTGCGGCGGTTGCCACGGAGCGGGAGCTGCGTTGTTCTGCCAGTTTTGATTTTGAGGCTGCTGCTGCCAGCCACCGTTGTTGCCGCCTTGGTTGCCCCAGCCGCCGTTGTTGCCGCCCTGGTTGCCCCAGCCGCCGTTGTTGCCGC
>JAZUEA010000291.1:0-4758 GCA_045639945.1 Myxococcota bacterium | reverse complement strand
ACCCATCACTTCGTGGGGCTTATTCTGCCGCGCCATGAAAAAACGAACCATTGCACTTATCTCCACCGGTGGCACCATCGAGAAAACTTACAATCCTCTCGAAGGCGTGCTCGCCAACGAAGTCAGCGTCTTGGACATCATGCTCGCAAGCCTCAACCTAAACGGCATTGAGATTGTGCGCGTGCCTTTGATGAACAAAGACAGCCTTGAAATGAACGATCGCGACCACGACCTCATCGCACGCACCGCCGGCCATATGGCTGAAGCGTACGACGGCGTCATCATCGTGCACGGCACCGACCGCTTGGCCAACACCGGCGAACGCTGCTTCGACTTGCTGCACGACACGCTCAAAGTGCCGATTGTTCTCACCGGCGCCATGCGTCCCTACGAAATGCGCACCACAGATGCACTGCAAAATCTCACGGAATCGCTCTTGGCCGTGCAAATTCTGCAGCCCGGTGTTTACTGCGTCTTCCACAACCGCACGCTCGCCTTCCCCGGCGTTATCAAAGACCGCCAGCGCATGACATTCGTGCGTCAAGAAGAGCTGCAATAATCGCAGTCTTCAAAAAAATTTTTACAAATAAAAAAGACTGAACAGAGCCTGAAGGTGGGCGCTTACTTGGCGTACTGAACGGCTTTGGTCACGCGACTCACGGACACGTGCACTTCGCCTTGGTGGGCGTAATCGGTTTCGATGCGCTTGGCGATGTCGCGCGCCAAAAGTTCGGCATCGCGATCGGAAAGTCGGCTTTGGTCAACCATGACACGCACTTCGCGACCGGTTTGCAGAGCGTAAACCTGATCTACGCCGGGGAACTGCGCCACCATAGCTTCCAAATCTTCCATGCGCTTCACAAAAGCCTGCAGCGATTCGCGACGCGCGCCCGGACGAGAACCGGACAACGTGTTTGCCGCCGCCACCAATTGAGAAAGCATGGTCTTTTGCAAATCGGGATCGTGATGCGCCAAAACCGCTTGTACCACCTGCTTGTTTTCGCCGTGCTTGCGAAGAAGCGCTGCACCGGCTTCTGGGTGAGCACCATCAGCTTCGACTTCTGCTGCTTTGCCGATGTCGTGCAACAAACCAGCGCGGCGAGCAAGCTTCACGTTCTGATCCAATTCGGCCGCCATCGCGCCAGCCAAAAATGCAACTTCAATGCTGTGGCGCAAAACGTTTTGGCCAAAGCGCACACAAAAGTGCAAACGACCAAGCGCTTTGAGAATTTCGGGCGCTAAACCTGAAACTTCAGCTTCAAGCGCAGCGTCTTCGCCGTATTTGCGAATGATTTGATCGATTTCGGACTTAACCTTGGCGACCACTTCTTCAATGCGCGCCGGGTGAATGCGTCCGTCGACCAAGAGTCGTTCCAGCGAAATCCGAGCAATTTCACGACGAATCGGACTAAACGAGCTGATCACCACGGCATCCGGCACGTCGTCCACGATTAAGTCGCAGCCTGTCGCAGATTCAAAAGCCCTGATATTTCGGCCTTCTCGGCCAATCACACGGCCTTTCATGTCTTCGCCGGGCAAGCTCACCGTGAGCACCGTTCGATCGGCGACGTGCTCGCTGGCGTAACGCTGAATCGCGGCACTCACGATCATGCATGCGCGCTCGTCGGCGACCGCTTTGGCTTCGCGCTCAATCTGGCGAATCTCGTCCAACGACTGACGGCGAACTTCGTCTCGCACTTCGTCCAAGATCTGCGCTTGCGCCTGTTCTGGAGAAAGCCCGGCCACCGCTTCAAGTTGCTGCTTGGCGGCCATCAAAGCTTCATCCAAATCAGCTTCTTGGCGATCTAGGCGCTTTTCACGGCGCGAAAGTTCTTTTTCTCGACGCCCAATATGAGCGTCACGCTTCTGAAGTTCGACGTCGCGTTTTTCGGCGTCTGCTTCACGCTTTTGGGCTCGATCCTCGCGTTTTCTGAGGTCTTTTCGGCGCTGCTCCGCTTCTGCTTGAGTGGCTGCGGTTAGCGCTTCGACCTCGGCACGAACACTGGCTTCGGCCTCTTTTTTGGCCGCTTCCACGCGTTCATTTGCCTCAGCGCGCAGGCGCTCTAATTCCGCAGTGCCATTCTTACCGCGTCGGGCGAGCAGGATGCCGAACACGCCTCCAATGACGAGTCCGATGATCCCAGCAATGACCCAATCCATTCAGTCTCCCATCTCGCTTAAGGAATCAGAACCGCACGACCGATTGTGTCCGGATCCTGTTCCTCGGGCACCAGAGCTTCTAAGTTTTCAATTTGATTTTCGAGTCGTTGGCTTTCATCGCGTAGCGCTTGACGCAGCGAAGCCAAGGCTTGGCGTTCACGATCCAGCGCATCGGCGAGATCAAGCGCGGTTAACAACCAAGCAGCAACATCTTGTGCAGATTGTGCCTTAGTAAGCGAGGCTGCGCGCTGATAGTAAGCGTCGACCAGGTTTGCGAGGTGCTCAACATGTGCTTCGCTCGCAGGCGAGCGGAGAGTGAGCTCATGACCAGCAATGAGGAGGCGATGTGTATTCAATGTGTGGCTCGAATTCGAACAGATCTTGAAACTAGCCCCGGAAAGAGGCGAGTGTCAACCGTGAAGTCAAGCCTGAGATTGAGCCACAAGTTCGAGGACTTGCTTGTAGATTTCTTCGACAACTTCGTCCTTGGTGCAGTCCATGTCCGAAGTGTCCAAGCGCAAGAGCGGAGTGCGGGTGTAGCGGGAGAAATAATCCACGTAAAGCGCGGAAAGTTCCGATAAATATTGAGGATCGAAATTCGCTTCGTAGCTGCGACCGCGCTTTTTAATGCGCTCCAGCAAGACATCCTGACGCGCTGTTAAATAAATGAGCACATCCGGCTGCAAAATTTGCGTTTCGAGTTCCGTGTAAATTCGATCGTACAACGCGAGTTCATCGTCACGCAGTGTTAGGCGCGCAAAAATTCGATCTTTGAGCAAGTGATAATCCGCAAGCGTGCTCGGCGTAAAAAGATCGCCTTGAAGCAAATCGCGCTGCTGGCTGTAGCGACTCATTAAAAAGCAGAGTTGCGTTTGAAAAGCGTAGCGGTCGCGATCGGCGTAAAAGCGCGCCAAAAAAGGATTATCTTCAAAAGCTTCAAAGACCAGGCGCGCATTCATTCGAGCGCTCAGGTTCTGAACCAGCGTCGTTTTGCCCACACCAATGGGGCCCTCAACGGCAATGTAGAGCGGATGCGGTTGTGTCAACATGGCATTTGAGAGGAAGATGCTGGGAAAAGCCGTTTAAAATTGAGGAAGTAGAAAGAATTAGCGATGGCTCAACTTGGCGATCATGAGTTCGTCCAAGTAGAGAGCTCCTTGGAATTCCTTCTTTTCCTTGGCTTTTTCGGTGTCAGCTTTCAGCACTTCTTCAATGGCAGCCACATTGGACTTATCGCCCACACGATCCAAACCAAAGAAGACCACGCTGCGGAGAACCATGTCTTCGCAACCCGCAGCCTTAATCAATTCAGCGCGCGCTTCTGCAGCGTTGTCGGTCATTTGCGCCAAGCGATAAGCGGCAGCCACGCGCTTGGGTTCGTCGGTGCCCATAAGCGCTTTGCCGTTGCAAGCGGCGTCGCGACCACATTCACGAAGCAAATCAAACTTGGCGATCAGGTTGTTGTATTCCTTGCCCCATTCCGCGTAAGCCTTTTCTTCGGATTCGTAGATGAGCACGGTGTTCTGCCAACCTTTGAGATCGTCCTGAGCAGCCTTGAGCTTGGCACGACCTGCGTCGTCAGTGGGATCTTTGAGCGAAGCCACAAGCTTTTCTTGTGCTTCAACCTTGGCCTTGGCCTTGGCGATTTCAGCTTTGGACGACTCAGCGTATTTGGGCATCTGATCGCGAATGGCCTTGATCTTGGCCTCAACTTTGTCGGCGTCCTTGCTCGGGCGATCGATCAAGTTGGCGAGCGACAACGCAACCTTCAGGCGGAAGCCCTGGCTGACCGAGTCACGCGGGTGAGGCTCAACTTCCAAAACTTTCAACAAACCAGGAATCGCCTTCTGGCTGCCCAAGAACGCAAGCTGTTCAACTGCGGCGAGCTTCTTTTCGAGCGGCAATTCCTTAGAAGAGGCAATTTCAACCAACGGCGCAACCGCGCGATCATCACCAATCGCAGCGAGCGTCTTGGCGATCGAAATCACCTTTTGCACGTCGCTCAACACGAACGTCTGCTGGAGCTCGGGCTTAATCTGGTACTCAGACGGCATTTGCTCCTTGGTAGCCAACGCGGTCAGCAAAGGCTCAACGGCATCCTTAGCCAAGAAATCGCCAATGATTTCCGCAGCTTTAGCTTCGATAATGCCACCAACGTTGTACTTAAACTTACGAGCACGCGCTTCAACCGAGCGATTTTTACGCTCAAGCGCCTGGATCAAAGCTGGCACAACCTTGGGACCAATGCGGTTCAAAGCCATGCGGCAAGCCGGAACTTCGTTACGACGAACGTGGTCATCCAGCCACAAACAGTCGATCAAGCCCGGAATTGCCTTCTCTTCGGCCAACTTGCCAAGCGCTTCTGCTGCCAAACCATTGAAGGCAATCGGCTGTAAGTCGGGGTTACCTTTCAAGATTTCGAGCAAAATCGGAATCGCGCGTGCATCCGGCTTTTTGGCCACGAGTTGCAAAACACCGTAAGCGGTTTCACGCGGCGTTGCCTTGTCGGTCAAAACTGGAATGAAAACGTCGTAGTGATCATACGCTTCCCAGTCCAGCAACGCAGAAGCGGCCAACTGACCAGCCTTTGCCTCAGCG
>JAZUEA010000290.1:0-5293 GCA_045639945.1 Myxococcota bacterium | reverse complement strand
AGTTGCATAAAGATATTTATCTTTAATAAGCCAATTTTCTAAATTCTCTATTTATATTTATAATCGACGTTTTTATTTATTTTACTTAATATCGACAGCCGTTATTGTTTAATTTTACTCATTTTTTCTTTATTTATATTTATAAATTTCAAATTTTATCCAAAATATCGCCATCTACATTTGTAGATAAAGAGTTTTACGATAAATTTCTATGTTTATGATTATAAATGAATATCTTCACATTAAAGTGTATTATTTATTTCTGTAATCACAGAATTTTATTAATTATTCTGATATCTATGTTTGTTTTTATCGAGAAATAGAATTTAATTTACCCATCGCAGAAGTTCGGCAGCTTCTTTATCGTTTGGATCTTGATTGAGTAAGTACTCAAAAGCTTCACGCGCTTCAGCTTGTAATCCAACACGCAATGCAGCGATTCCAAGATTTAAACGCGCCAATCTGTCATTTGGATCGTAGTCTAAAAATCTGCGAAGCAATGCCAATGCAGCAGCATCGTCACCACCTCGACCAAGTTGCCTTGCTAATGCGCGTATTACTTCAGCATCAGTTTGATGAATTGATGAATATGCTCGTAAATAAACAACAGCTTTTACAGTTTCACCAATTGCATCTGCAGCTAGTCCTGCACAACGCGCTGCTTTACTTTGAGGCAAGCGATCGGCGTATTTTGAGCAAAGACTTAATGCTTTTAAGGGATTACCAGAAACTAAGGCGTTAAGACCTTCATCTGCAGCAATAGAAGCTTGCTCTAAAAATATTTCGTAATTTTTACGTTCATCATGTGCAATTGATAAAGCTTTAAACCGCTCCTTGACTTTATCGTTACAAGTTTTTGGATAGTTATTGAGCGCAGACATGGCATCTTCATTGCCTTTCGAACTTAGGCCAAACGTTAATCCGTCTTGAAGATGTAAATCATGATTGGCTCGAAGCATTGTTTGTTCTTCATAAAGTAAAATTTGCTGAAGAACATCATCTTTTGAACAAAATAAGGCACCTAATGCTAAAGCAATGCCACGCAGCAATGCTTTTGTTTCTGCTAAATGTAACGACTCACCATCATTAATGTTTAAGCGGAGCGCATGACTGAAGACCACAATATACGGAGATGCATAGTGAGCTGCGACCATTTCCTCATTAGTTGTGCGCAAAGACTGTGGAACTGAAGAAAAAAGGACGATTAAATCAGGTAAATCCGCGTGATTATCTTTATTGTACGCCGATTCTAGGTCTCCAAGGAGCGCTGAACTATTAAAAGCAGAAATTTCAGAAAGCGTTTCACAAGCTTGAAGCTCAAGTTTTATATTTTGCTCTGTTAGATATGAATTTACACCTTGAATACGTGATTTAGCTCGATCACACCATGCAGGCACCTCTGAAAAAGCAGGATCTGCAACGGCAAGAACGCTTAAAGCTCTTGGGGTTAGCAAGGTTTTATCAAGTTGAGGTGCTTTAAGTTGAGATTCATGAGATGCACCGCAACTTATGAGGAAAATGCTAAAAATACTAAGTGTGAATGCTAAAAATTTCATTTTACAAACTTACTCGAAATGAATTGCAATGTGTAGTCTGTGTTTAAATATAAAAATTAATAATTTGCCCCATAGATTTCGATAATTTCATTTAAAACTAAGACGAATTTGAATAAATGAAGGCCCAAATTTTGAAGAGTACTCACCATGAATGCAAATGAAGTATTTAAAGTTGAATCTCTCGAGCCACCACCTCAAGCAGTACTGAAACTATTAAAAACAATTCAATCAGTTGGCTATGAAGCATTTATCGTAGGTGGTGCTGTTAGAGACAGACTTTTAGGACGTCCCACACACGACTACGATGTTGCAACAAATGCACATCCTCAAATTATCGTTGATTTATTTGAACGTACCATCCCAACGGGGCTTCAACATGGTACGGTCACTGTGATCATCGATAAAACACCAATTGAAGTAACAACCTATCGAATTGACCAAGGATATAGTGATGGCCGACATCCTGATCGTATAGATTTTACATCAAATCTACGCGAAGACCTTGCTCGTCGTGATTTCACAATCAATGCAATTGCTTGGGACCCAATCCATCAAGTCATTGCTGATCCTTTTGATGGTCAAGGTGATCTTCAACGCCGACTTGTCAAAGCAGTAGGAAAAGCCCACGATCGTTTTTCTGAAGACGGTTTACGAGCTTTAAGAGCTGTAAGATTTGCCACCGTTTTAGACTTTGAGCTCGAAAACGATACACGCCTTGCAATAGCGTCGACATTGTCGACCTTCAGAATGATTGCCAAAGAACGCATTCGTGTTGAGCTTGTAAAAACATTAATGAGCCAACATCCGGCACAAGGTTTTAAAGATCTAGCTTCAACAGGCTTATTAGATGAGATAATGCCGGAAATCAGTCCGTTAAAGGCAGAACAGCTTAATGCTCTCCAAGCTTTAACAAGTTTTTCTTTATCTGAAGAAGATCAGTTTACAGCACGCTTTGCGACACTTCTTCAATATTGCGATTTAAAGACCATAAACCAGGTAATGAACAATTTGCGTTTTTCTGTAAATGAATCACGCGCTGTTTCATGTCTTTTAAATGCAGATCGTATTTCTAAAGATGATCCTGTTCAATTACACATGATGATCGCGCAAATCGGACGTGATCGCTGGACTGCTTTTAGAAGTTGGCATCTCGCAAATCAAAGTGAAGTTACTACAGGTATTCAGATTGCTGAACAGCGTAAATACCTCGAAGATCCATTGTATCCAGTAGATCTCAAGATTGATGGCCACAATATCTGTAAAGAATTAGAGATTCAGCCATCTAGAATCGTAAAAACAATTCAAAACGATCTACTTCAATTAATTTGGCTCCATAAACTTGAGAACACTACTGATTCTTTGATTGAAGAGCTTCACCGACGACGTGACAATCATGTTTACCAGATTGAGTAATGCCGTTTTGATTTATATTTCATAAAAATCTCGCCAATTATTATTATTCATATTAAAAATTTATCAATTTAAGCATAAAACACGTTATCTACATTTATAAACAGAATAAAAAATCGATTTTTATTCCATTTACACAAGTAGATGACACAATTCAGAGAAAAGATCACTATCTGTTTATGTAGATGATGAGTTTTAAAATTCAGAGGCAAATAAAAACTTATAAAGGAAGAGTTAAAGAAGAGAACTTACAGAGTACAGATGTAATCGTTCAGTCTAACAAATCAACTTGAATACCACTTGCCTCTTCTTTACGAAGCGCAAGTTGGAAGCCCAATAACTTTACAATAATCGTATCTCCACCAGGAGCGATACGTTCTACGCGAATTTCAACGTCCGGCATTATTCCCATATCCAACAAACGTTGACGAATCGCGGGATGAGCTCTAACAGAGCGCACTGTGCCACATTGACCAAGCGACATTTCAGCAACGCTCACTAACTTGCGCTCTCGGCGTTTACAATCACTGCAATGTTGACAGGTTTCGCCGTCACAATGACAGCTGCGAATCCCGGACTTCAAACTTTCGTGGAAGCGCTCCATCAACGACGTTTTGCCGTCTGGGCACATCGACAAGAACTCGAAAAGCCGAGTAAGACCGTCCATTGAAGCATCGGAAAGATGGTGCTCCAACAAGCAGGCGTCCTTTTCAGCGCTCTCAGCTTCGACAAGCAGGAATTCGTGCAAAAAACGCGTCAACAAACGGTGGCGCGCAAGAACACGACGAGCAGCTTCTTGACCAAGTTCGGTCAGCGTGACGTATTCACGGCGTTCATACTCGATGTAACCCAACTCCGCTAAGCGGCGCAGCGCCGGTGAAACAGATCCGGGCTGAACTTGACGCGCGGCAGCAATGTTCTTTACCCGCGCATAGTTGTGCTTCAGAGAGAGCTCGTGAATGGTCTCAAGATAATCCTCAAGCGCGATCGTCAACACTGTAGAATTCATAACGCCTCCTGCCGCACGTTCTACGTGAATTAGTCAACAACTGCAAGAGTTGAGATTATTTTGTAAGACATGACTTACAAAACTTGTTTTTAGTCAAATTTTGTTTAATCAATTGATTTTACAGTCAATTTTCGAAATTTCGTCGTTCAAAACTGATTAATAAAGCACGAGAAAACAAAACGATTACCAACTTTTGTAAGTGGACTCTTACACGCCACACCTTGCAAAAACACGTTGAAGACCATAAAAACGGCGCACTGATTTGGAGGCGGATATGCCACACATTCATACGCTGAGCCTCGCACAAAGCATGTTCGAACAAGCGCAAAATTACCTAAATTCGCTTTTCGGCGAGACAGATAGCTTATTCTGGCTCACGCTTTTGAGCGGTTTCATTTTTGGCATGCTGTGCAGCTCTTCGGCCACACGAAAGGGCTACAACCCTCATATTTGGTTTATTTTTGGATTTTTAGGCGGAATCTTTGCGCTTTTGGTGCTGGCCTTGTTTCCTGCGCGCGAAGAAGAATTGCACCCAACTACGCAAAAACGCTCACAAAATGGACACGAAGTGCCGCATCGGCCAACGTGGATTGATTTTCAAATTCCACCAGAACCAGAGGATGAACCCAAGAACAACGAAGAAGTTGAAATTGGCAAAGGCGATCCTCCCAAGTGGAATTATTAAAAACGTCTTTAGACTTTTTAGTCGATCTTAGAGTCTTGGCGCTTTTCAACAATTTACTGATTCTGGGTAGACGCTGAATCGTAGCTCTTCAAAAAGTTTTATTTCATCAAACAACTCGTGATTTTTACACATTTTTTTATCGTCAGCGAATCGCCGCTTTTAATTTATTCGCAGCAATTCAGGCATTGCACCTAACTTCTTCATTTTTATAAAGAAAAAGATCAAAAATACTCGACAAAACGTTGCTCCATGAAAGTGAGACATGCTAAAAACTCACCGTAATTTTTTACAACAGGAGACATGATGAAGCGTCTTTCCCTTCTTCTTGCTTTGGTGAGCGCATCCCTCTTTGCGTGCAACAGCGACAGCGACAACGACATCCAGGATGAAGCCAACGATACCAGCAACGTTGCCCAGCTCAGCGATTTGGACGCTTTGCTCTCCGGTTATTTGCCCAACGAGCAGGTTCAAGACGAAGCCAAGTGCGACCAGGTTTTCCCTGCCAAGTTCGACTTGATGGCCACGCAGTCTCCCGTGAAAGATCAAGGCAGCCGCGGCGTTTGCTCGATCTTCGCCACCACCGCTTTGATGGAGCACCTCTACATCAAGGAAGGCACCGTCGCGAATCCTGAC
>JAZUEA010000289.1:0-7077 GCA_045639945.1 Myxococcota bacterium | reverse complement strand
CGCCTGCAATTTCGGCAAATCCCGCGAGTTGGTAGTCACCAGCGTCGCCAGCGGAAAGCACGCTCAAGCCACTGTTTGTTGTGGTCAAATCGAGTTCGCTGGGCCAATCGCGGCGACCGGCGATGACGAGAGCGCTGCCGTCAAGCAAGCTGCCCAAAAGCAAGTCGTCGTAAACTTTACCCGCGTCTTCGGTTCGTTGGTTGAAGTTGCCTGCAGCTTGGAGGCTTGCAGTGAATTCCATTGGATCGACGGTAATTTGCACGTCGGGTTCAATGAGCGCGCTGGTGTCGCACGGACCTTGGCAACCAAAGTAGAGTGAAATCACGTTTGTGTCGCTGTAGCCCAAAATCGCGATATCGGTTGCGCCGTCGCCGTTTAGGTCACCTGCCCAAGTGCCGATAATTGCTGGGTAATATTGATCTGCCGGAATGTTTAAGTACAAAACTTCGGCGTTTGCAGGATTGTTGTTGCCCAAAATGACAGCGGCTTGGCCAACATCGTTGTAGTCCAGGTCCATTTGGTTGGCGTAGACCAAAACGTCTTGCAAGCCATCGCCGTTGAAGTCGCCAGCGCCGTCAATGACAGAGTCTCCGCCGAAAAGTGCGACTTCACCTCGAGACCAGTCGCCTTCAAGCCATGCTCCGTCGAGTGCGTTGGACTTGATCGAGAAGACTTGGTTGGCGAGCGACAAATCGACCTGTGTTTGAGCCATTGCGGAGCTGCGGCCAACTTCGTCAATGGCGCGAATTGCCAAATAGTACTGGCTGTTGGTCGTAAGTGGCGAAATGACAATGGATTCTTGGGAACCAGGTTCGGCAATCGCTTCTGCGGTTACGTACGGCGTGGTGGTTTCAAGTGTTTCCTCGGTAAACGCTTCAGTTGAAACGTAAACCTCGTAGTGAGAAACCTTTTCGGCTCCATCGCCATCATCGCTTGAAGCAGCGAAGTTCAACGAGACTTGTGCTTTGCGCGGATTGTCGATGGTCGTTGAAAGCGCGCTCGGTGTGTTAGGCGCGGCGGCATCGGCATTCACGGAAACGGAAGAACAGCTTTGATTTTGCTGAGCATCTTTTGCACAAACGCGCAGCGTGTTGACGCCGGAAACGAGCGTGATTTCGTCGAACGTCAAGTTCACCGTTTGGTTGTTCGCGATTGCTTGAGTTTGGAGCACAGTTCCGTTTTGGCTGAGCGTCACGGTGCGCTCGCTCAAAATGGACGGTTCTTCAATGATTGCGGTGACAACCAGCTGCTGGCCTGGCTTAGATTCGTTGCTGTCGGTTTGAATGATCGAGAACGTTTCCGGCGATGTGATGGTCACACTGGGTGCAGTGATATCGATTGAAACCGGAACTCTTGTAGTAAACAGGTCATCGAGGACGGTAATCTGAAGTGTACCCTCGCCTTCGGGCAGCGACATTTGGTCAAAGTAAATCGCGCCATCTTCCTCGATTGTGCCGAAAACCTTCTGGGTATAGCCGCGGCTCACGTACTCGAGCTCGACTGGTAATCCGAAACATTCGCTTTGGAACGGATAGCTTTGACCTTGGATATCAGCGATGAGCAAGCCGTTTTGCACGGTGCCATTGCTCGAGCCGAGTTTCAAAGGTGACGTGGTGCGTGTGAATGTTGAGTCACCGATCGATTGAATGAAACTCACGCAATCGAAGACTTCGGCCTTGATCGAAACTGTTTTTTCGGCCAGGTTGCCGCATGTGTCTTGGGTGCGCGCGACCACGGCGTTTTCAGCGTCATTGAGTGTGACGCGCAGATTGTAGTTGGTTGCGCCCGTGTGCGAGAGGGTCTTGGAAAGTTCACCGTTGGTCGAAACTGTAATGATTTGGCCAGGTTCCAGTCCGCTCTGAACTGCCACGCCCAAGTCGTATTGAAAACCATTTTTTGTAATGTGGTCGGCGTCGTCTTCAACCTGCAAAATTTTGCCCGGATTAACGCCTGTGATCTCCAATACCGGCGGAATGGTGTCGACCGAAAAAGCGAGTGATTTTGGTGAAGTTGCTTCAAATCCAGCGAGTGAAGCCACGTTGCCGCACGAATCTTGAGCCGTCACTGCAACTTGGTGCGCGCCTTCGCTGAGCGACACTGTTTGGAAAGTGGTTTGGCCGCCATTCAGTGTTTCAATGGTGCGGCCGTCCACAATGAGCGTGAATTGCTCGTCGGGCGCGGCATTTTCGAGCTCAAACGTGTATTGCAAGCCTGCCGTGTCGGATTCGTCGGCTGATGCGTTTAAACATGTGTTTTCATTGAGCTTTTTAAGGACCGGCGTTGTGACAGTGGTATCCACGCGCGCTGCAACTGTGAGACCATTTTCGCCACCGTTTGAAAGCGGATTGTGGTTCGCATCTTCAGCTGTGGCATAGAAAATCACGTTGCCTTGTTCGACCGAGCGCAAGCTGCTGGTCACCACGCCTGACATCACTGGCCAAGCGCCGAGCCAGGTAGTGGTGTTGTTGAGGACTTGATAGAAGCTGACGAGTCGGCCGTCTTCTAAGCCTTCAAGTTTTGCTTGCAGAGAGAAATTTGCAACATCGCCGAAATCATTGGCATTTGAACGCTCGGCGCGGTTCAGACAGCCGTCACCGTTTGTGTCTTGAAGCAATTTGAGTTCGGTGAGTTTGGGCGATTCGCAGTCAGCGAAAAAGAGGACCGGAGAGGAGATCGTGCGGACTCCGGCCTCCTCCCCGGTCACAAACACTGAAATATTCGCAGGTTGTGCGATTGAAAGCGGGCAATTGAGCTCGGTTCCCGTTTGGGTACAGCCCAAAGCGGCCGTAGTTTCGCAGATAGCTTCGCCTTGCGCAATTTGATAACAAACTTCGAACGTCGCATTGTTGCTAAATCCGAGTACGTGCGCTGAAGTTTGAATCTGGCAACCCGCAGTGTTGGAATCCAAATCCATTGCGCTGTTAACCACTTGCGGCATTTCGGCCATTTGAATCGCTGCGCGGTCATCGAATGTGTAATGCGCTGCGAATTCGCTTTGGTTGCCGCATGTGTTCGCGATTTGGGCGGTGAGGTCGAAATCTTCCTGCACTGTCACAACGACCGGACCGACTTCGCTGCATGTGTCGGAGCCGGTTCTTAATTCGTGCGCTTGGCCGGCAATGTTGAGTGCAAGCGTTTGCTTGGGAGCGCCACAAACCTTTGCTGTAAAAGCAACTTGCAAGCCTTCCAGGTTTAAATCGCTGTCATCCAAACGCGTGAGAGTGGTGCTCGCGGGCGACACGATTTGAATGGTTGGCCGTGAGTTTGGTGTGGTGATCAGGCGAGAATCCGTTGCGATTCGGTTTTCATTGTCAATTGCGGTGGTGGTCAAGCGGCAGGTTGTGTTTTCAATCAACGTGATTGGCGAGAAGACGATTTCGCCGCTTTCCTGCACGCTACCTTGAACAATGCGCTCGGGCGCGGTGCCGCAATTTGCCTGAAGTGTTGCAGAAGTGACCGATGTTAAACCAGAAGTGACTGCAGTGAATTGCGCTTGGTAGCCGTCCGCGAACGACAAATCCGAGAATTGGTCAGACAGACAAGCCGATTCTGGTGCGTTGAGCGTAATTGTGGGCGGATTGGTCGTGAGAGTTGCGTAAGTAAACGGGCTGACTGCGTTTTCGTGTTTGATTTGGAACGAAATGTTCAGCGCACGATTGGCAAACTCGCTTGTGCTAATCGTGAAAGTGGTTGTCGCTCGGCCATTTTCATCCACTGCAATGTTGTCGATTTGCTCAACGGGTTGATCGTTTGTGAGGCGTACAAGTGAAACGGTTGAGCCAACGTGTAAGTTGGTTTCAATCGAAACTGCGATTTGGAAGCCGTCTGCAGTTGGATTCGCGTCGTCTTTTTCGCTGAGCGTCGCGCCATTTTGTGGAGCGGTGATGAGCAAGCGAGGCGTTTCGGATTCCACTGTGAAAACCGGTCGGACCTGCGCTTTGTTGCCGGCGCAATCTACACTTTGAATCGTGAGTTTGTTTTCGCCGGTGACCAAATCGAGCGTTGCAGTTCTGGCGATGCCGTTCACAGCTTGAGCGCAGGTTTCAGCGCTGCCGTTGACGGTGTAGCAAAGCGAAGTTGCGCTTTCGTCGATGAGGTTGAATGAAAGCTCTACTTGGACGCCGTTGTTCGGATTCCCGTCGATGTCTTGAGCTTCTGTGATGGTTGTAGAAGTAGGCGAAATTAAAGCGATTGTCGGAGATTTCTTGTCAACGCGAGCGGTGATCGACGCCGGATTCGCTCCAATCGGCATTGTTGAAGATTCACCAGTAATTTCAACTGTGTACAAACCATCTTCAAGGTCGAGCGCTGCGCCGTATCGGTTTTGACCCAAATCGTTGAGCGCGTGCGTTTGTCCGTTGACGCTAGCGTTGATTTGCGTGCCAAAGCTGCCCAGATTTTGACCAAATCCGCTCACGTAAAGCGGTCCGTTGGTGCAGAAATCGGGAGTGGGTTCCTGAACGACGAATCCCGGCGTTTTATAAAGAACTTCGATGGTTGCTGCGCTGACAATTGCGTCGTTGTTGAGTGCGCAGCCGTTTGCCACAAAGTCGGAAATCACCGGCTTGCAGGTGACAAATCCGTGGTCGGAGGCGTTGAGCGTGATGATCGCTGAAAGTTTGCCATCCACCGCATCGCGGAAGTGAAGCGGCGCAGCCAAGCGTGAGGTTTGTAAATCTGGCGTGGCGATGGGCGAACAAAGCACGTCGATCGCGTAATCCACTGCATTTCCGCGCGGATCGTCCACGTTCACCGTCAAAGCAACTTGCAAACCTTCTGCGTTTTCGTCCACGTCGTCGCGTGGGAAGACAGGGCTGGGCGTTTCGAGCGAAATCTTTGGCGTTGTGCCATCGAGAACGATTTCGCGGTGTACCGTCACGGATTTGGCGCAGTTTTCGATGGCATCGACGGATTCCGTTAGCTCAAGGTCCAGTTCGCCGCAGTAGGTTTGCGCCGGAATTTGCAGTGCAAATCGGCCACCAGCGCTCAGCGTTTCGGGGGCAGAAAATTCGATTTCAGGCGACATGTTGGCGCGGATTTGCGCGCTGTCGTTCATGTTCGAAACGACACCTAAAACCTTAAAAACGCCGTCTTTTAGAGAACTTGCGTCCAAGGTGACTGTTTGTGAGTCTTCGGATTCGTTCTCGAACGTGATGCTTGGAAATTCGGATTGCGCGAAAACCGTGAGCGTTTCACTTTGACCGTTGCGAGCTGCCGTTGAGCTGCCGTCGGAAGCTGTTGCAAACACGGTATTTAGGCCGTTTTGCAATGTGATGGAGAGGCGCGATTTGCCGTTTTCGCCGACCGAGGTTGTATCGACCGCTCGACCGTTTGAATACCAAGTAATTTCAGGGCAATCGCTCGAAACCTCGAATGTTTTTTGTAAGCCAGGCTCGTTCGGATCTTCGTCAAAATCAGCGGTGAGGCAGGGCGAATCTTCGAAAGCAATGTCAACGGTGCAGGGATTGGGTTCTACGCGAATGGTGCGCGAAACGGTGCCGTAATATCCGTCGTCGTTGAGAGCTGTTGCCGCTTTGAGTTCGTGCGGACCGTAAACGAGTGGAATTGTAACGGCGTTGAACGTCGCGATTCCGTCCACAAAGTGTTCGCGCTGAAGCAGCTCGCCGTCTACAGAGAGCTCGATTTGAGCGGAAACTTCGGCTGCATGTTCCGCTGCAACAGCTGCATTGATCTGCAAGCCGTTTGTCAAATCGTGATCGAGATCGTCTTTTTCTGTGAAAACCGTGAGTTCGTCGGGTTCAACAAACGATAGAACTGGATCGAGCGCGCAGTCGCGGGCATCCCACAAAACGCGGAGAGGACGGCGAGTTTGAGCAACGGCGACGCCGTCTTCAATGACTTGAAAAAGAATGCTTTTTGTTTGCTGTGAAAGTTTGACGTTTGAGAAATCGACGCGTCCGGCGAAGGAAAGTTTTCCGTCGTAGGACTTTTCCTGCTCGGAAAGGTCGTTTTCCGCTTCGTCGGTTTCAAGCACGAGTTTCGCACTGTATTTCGAGAAGTCGGTTTCCGGAGAGCCGTAAACAACGGCAGAAACGTCGATTTCGATTTCTTTTGTGGTGCGATTGGTGTCGTGCGCACACGAGATTACGCCCAGGTTGTCGCTTGGAAAAATGAATCGCGCCTGCAAGGTCTCATTGGCGCTTGAGCTGTCGTCATCACAGGCCCAAAGCGAGCCCGCGCACAAACAACAAAGCGAAATAAGCTGTCCGTAATGGGATTTCAGGCTTCGCATGTTTTTTCCTCAGCACTGATTTTCTGCGGCGGAATGATCAAATTGTTGGCGATCAAACTTTCAATGAATTCGTAGAGATCGCGTTGTGCTTCTTCTGGTTCAACCTCAAAGTTCTCGAGAACTTCTTGTAACAGACTGGAAATACACAACTTTTTACGGACGATTGCTTCCCAAATAAACGTCGCGACTTCATTTAAGCGAAGCAGTCGATCCAATTCAGGATTCAAAATCAGCGCTCGACCTGCAACGGTTCGCGAGGCGAGACGCGGCGACGGTGTTGGAATGAAAGAATCGTCAAACACAGCAACCTCTAGAGATATCTCGTGAGTATGACACAGTCAGGCGCTGCGAGAAATCTTCTGATGCGCTGTTTGGGAAGGATTATTTGGCGAGTAATTTGCAGAGCTCAGGAACGGCGGTGTGGACGTCGGCGCAGAGGCCGAGATCGGCGATTTCAAAGATGGGTGCGTCAGGATCGGAGTTGATGGCCACGATAAGGCCGGCGCTGCGAATGCCCGCGGTGTGTTGCACAGCGCCCGAAATGCCCAATGCAAAATAGATTTCGGGGGCGACGGACTGGCCGGTTTGTCCAACTTGCGCTTCGTTGTGTATGTAACCCAAGTCGACAACGGCGCGAGTGGCTCCTACGGCGGCGCCCAATGTGTCGGCGAGCTGGAAAACCAAGCTTTCGAATCCGGATTTGTCACCGCAGCCGCGGCCGCCTGAAACCACGATGTTTGCTTCTGTTAAATTGGGGCGATCTTTTTGAGGCACGGCGCATGAAACGCGATGCGCTTTGGTTTCGGCGAGAAGTCGGAGGCCAA
>JAZUEA010000288.1:0-2332 GCA_045639945.1 Myxococcota bacterium | reverse complement strand
CAAACGCAACATCGCGCAAGGCATCTTCTTCAATCGCCCCAATGCGCGGCGGCTGTACAGGCTCCACGTCAACCGCATCTTTCAAACTTTGCGCGGCGTGGCGAAGCTTTCCCAAAATCTGACCGAAATTCCGCGCCATTTCCGGCAACTTACGCGGTCCAACGACCAGCAGAGCAACAACCGCGATCAACAAAACCTCGGTCAGCCCAATTCCAAACGGAAGCATCGGCAAACTCTACGAAATAAAAGATTTTAAGACCGGAATTTTAACAGAATTTGAGTGGAAGCTCACAGAACAAGAGCGGCGGGAAGATTTTTACAAAATCCATTTAGAAATCAGCGAATTACACCAATTCGTCTTGAATAAGTCCCTGGTAAATCGCCACGGACAAAACTTCGCAATCCGCTTTGGAAACGCGCAACGGCGTGCCTTGCATCATCGCCAAGCGCAATTGGCGCCAAATCTTTTTCGCGAGCTCCAATTCAACTTCACTCAAACCACGCGTTAACGGCGAAACAGAATCGAAATTACAAAGGATTTCGCAGTTTTCTTCATCAACACGCAGCAAGCTTACTTTTTGAGCTTCCGAAACCAACGCCACACAGCGCTCTTCGGAAATGCAGAGCGCACTAAGCAAAATGCGCTTTGAACGACTGCGGCGATGACCAATGAACGAAATCAAAAGCATGAGCGCTCCTAAAATTATTGCGCCCAACGCCACAATCCGCCGCGTATTTTTATTTTCAGAAACCTGTGTATTTTCCGCAGAATTCTCGATTTCTACATCTGCCTCAGCGAACTCAGCCGCTTTAAGAGGCTCAGCCGCTGCCGTATTTTCTTTGGTCTGCTCAGCCGCTTCACCTTGCGCAGCCGCTTCTGGCTCTGCTGCTTTTTCAGCCGTTTCTGGCTCTGCTGCTTTCTCCGCCGCTTCTGGCTCTGCTGCTTTTTCAGCCGCTTCTGGCTCTGCTGCTTTTTCCGCCGCTTCACCTTGCGCAGCCGCTTCTGGCTCGTTGTTTTCGATCACAAGCTCGACTGGCTCTTCGGCGGCAAGCGGTTCTTTTGGAGAATTTTCAATCTTTTCCGGTGCTTTTTCTTCAGTTTTTTCTGCAACAACCGGCGCTTGCTCACCAGGCTCTAAAGCGTAAGGAAAACGTAGAATTCGAGCGTCATCGGTGCCTAAAATCTCAACATTGCCGTCAGGAACCGACTTTAAATAGCGAACACGCAACACGCTGTCGCGCTTACCGCCACCCAAATTTTTCAAGAAAACTCGGTGGATAGACGGAGCATCAACTTCAATCCAGTGATTTTTTGCAACGAGCGCATCTGTAAATCGAACCACCAAAACTTGGCGTTCACGCGTCATCACAAAGCGATCCATCGTCAAGGGCGCCTTGTCTTTGACCTCGCAAACCAAAGCGCCGTCACCAGGTGAGCACGTCACATCCAGCGCCAAGGCAGGCAAAGCACACAGCAAAAGTCCACAGAACGTAAAAATGGTCCGCTTCAAACGCATCACGGATTCTCCGCCAATTGAGCCGCCTGAGTATAAGTGAAGTTGACGAGAAACGCTTCTTTACAATCGTCGTTAAATAATAAATTTTGAGTTGCCTTCAGTGCAGAACTAGGGCACTATTTAGCGTCTTAGCAGATTGCCCAACAAGGGACGAGGAGCCACGATGGCCAAGACCAGCATGATCGAGAAGAACGAGCAGCGTAAGAAGCTCGTTGCCAAGTATGCCGCCAAGCGCGCGGAATTGATTAAGGTGATGAAGGATCCGGAAGCGACCCTCGAGCAGAAGTGGGAAGCCCAGATCGCCATCGCCAAGCAGCCCCGCGATGCTTCCGCGATTCGCGTTCGTAACCGTTGCGCCGTGACCGGTCGTCCGCGCGCTTACTACCGCAAGTTCGGCCTGTGCCGTATTCAGCTTCGTGAAGAAGGCCTGAAGGGCAACATCCCCGGTCTTGTCAAGTCCAGCTGGTAGTCAAATTTTAAAACGCGCACGGCTCCGGCCATCTCCTCACGCGTTTTGGAACTTTGAATAAAACCAGAAAGAAAGCGTCCGAAAGGGCGCTTTTTTTGTTTGCACGTTTAAATGTGCTTTTTGAAATCGAGGCAAAAAATCTGCGAACCCTCGCTTGCATCTGTTTGCAAATCCTCGCAAACTCGCCTCGCACAAATTGGATGCTGTGCATCCACTGAAAGGAAGGAATAATATGCGTACTCTCAACTGGACTGCACTTCTCCTCGCCTCTTTCGTCGCCACCGCTTCTGCTGAAGAAGCTGCTCCCGCTGCTGAAGCTGCTCCTGCTAAGTCGGATCGTAGCCAT
>JAZUEA010000287.1:0-5727 GCA_045639945.1 Myxococcota bacterium | reverse complement strand
GCAGGCAACGATTGTGCCGCGACCGTTGGAAGCTGTCACAGAACCTCCTTCTACGGTTCCGCCAGCGGATTTTTCGACGCGTTAGATTTACAAGAGGTGGGAACGCTTGCGAGATGATTAGCGAATTGCTTTCAAAAGCATGCCATCTCGCAAGATCGCTTCAGCGGTGAGCATAAACGGACGGAACTCGCAATCTGCATTGACGTTGGGCACGCCGCAAAGTCGCAGCAATGCGCGGGCTTTAGAAGTGACACTGGACGGCGACGCTTTAAGACGTTCTTCTTGTAAATCAAGTGCTTGCGCCGCACACAAATACTCAATGGCAAGAATTCGGCGCGTATTCTCAAGGATTTTGAGTGCGTACTTGCCGTCGATGGGACCCATGCTGACGTGATCTTCTTGGCCTGCCGACGTTGAAATACCTGTCAAGTTTGCAAGCGGCGACGAAAGCTTTGAGTTTTCAGCAACATACGCAGCAGCAACGTACTGCGGAATCATGAAGCCAGAAGACCAAGCATCGCCGACCAAGAATCCTGGGAGTCCGTTGCCCGACTTGGGATCGAGCAAGTACTCAATGCGTTTTTCGCTGATGGCACCTACGCCGGCCATCATGGCACCAAACTCGCCCAAGACTCGCGCAATGGTTCCACCGTGGAAGTTTCCGCCGGAAAGCACCTCGCCATCAGGGAAAACGAGTGGATTGTCCGTTACGGAGTTCATCTCGCAGAGAATCGTGTTGCGTTTTTCTTCAAGGCCCTGCCAGGCGGAACCGTGAACTTGCGGCGTGCAGCGGAAACTGTATTGATCCTGCAATTTGTCGCAATTTTTGTGGGCTCGCATGATGGCGCTGTCTGAGAGAGCGTTCCAAATCAAGTTGGCCGATCGAGCTTGGCCTGGATGCGGTCGCAGCTGGTGAATGCGCGGATCGCAACTCACGCGCGTGCCAATGCCTGCTTCGATCGACATGGCCGCAATAATGTCGGCTTGCGTGTAAAGTCGCGTTTGTTCGTGCAAAAGAAGTGCAGCTTGCGTGGTCATAAGCTGCGTGCCGTTGGTGAGCGCCAAACCTTCTTTGGCTTGAAGTACGAGCGGTTTTAATCCCACTGCTTCAAGCGCTTTTTTAGCTGGCATGGTTTCGCCCTTAAATTCACATTCGCCACGACCAATCACCGCCATGGCAATGTGAGCGAGCGGCGCCAGATCTCCACTTGCTCCTACCGATCCATCTTCCGGAACGAGCGGATGGATGCCCGCGTTGATCATGCTTAAAAGCTGCTGAATGAGTTCAACACGGACGCCTGAAAATCCACGCGCCAGCGAAGCCAAGCGTAAAATCATCATGCCGCGCACAATGCGCTTGGGCAAAAGCGCTCCCATGCCAACAGCGTGCGAAATTACAAGGTTTTCTTGCAAACGCTCTAAATGCTCGCCGTGAAGTTGGCGATTCTTGAGTGCGCCAAAACCGGTGTTGACACCGTAAACCACGCGATCAGAAGCAATTACTTGCTCTACAACTTGTCGGCTGCGTGCAACTGCATCGTAGGCCGATTCCGGGAGTGACACCTCTGCGCCGTTGACTGCCGCAATAAATGTTTCAAGGTCCAATTCGCCGGGAATAATCTGCACAGCCATCGCTTCCTCTTTAAAAACAAACAAACCGCACCTTTTAAAGCAGGTGCATACATATGTAAAGCAACGCCGTCTTTAGATAGATGCGATGAAAACATTCACCATCTTTTAAAATTGCGTTATAGCTTTTAAACAATTTCAACGTAGATCTGGGAGTGCACGATGAATTTCGATGAGTCTTATTTTAAGAAAATGCCTGATGAACACGGCTTTTTCGGTCCATACGGCGGTTCTTTCTTGCCTGAAGAAATTCAGAAAGAACTCGATCGCGTGACGGAAGCCTATTACAGCATCAGCAAGTCGCACGCCTTTATCACTGAGCTGCGCACCATTCGTAAGCACTTCCAGGGTCGCCCAACGCCTATCTACTTCTGTCAGAATCTTTCTGAAATGGTGGGTGGACGAATTTACTTGAAACGCGAGGACTTAAACCACAGTGGCGCACACAAATTGAACCACTGCATGGGCGAAGTACTACTCGCAAAGTACCTGGGCAAAACCAAAGTTATCGCTGAAACTGGTGCTGGTCAGCATGGAGTGGCGCTTGCCATGGCAGCTGCTCACTTTGGTATGAAGTGTGACATTTACATGGGCGCGGTCGACGTTGCGAAGCAGCAGCCTAACGTGGTTCGCATGAAGCTTTTAGGTGCGCGCGTGATTCCGGTGACGGAAGGTCTGCAAACCCTGAAAGAGGCTGTTGATGCGGCTTTTGTGGCGTACTTAAAAGAAGCAAAAGACGCTTTGTACTGCATTGGTTCGGTGGTGGGGCCACACCCGTTCCCCATGTTGGTGCGTGAACTTCAGAAAGTCGTTGGCATTGAGGCGCGTGAGCAATTCCTTGAAATGACTGGTGAATTGCCAGATGCCGTCTTTGCATGCGTGGGTGGTGGTTCAAACGCTGCTGGCATCTTCTCTGGCTTTGTCGGCGATTCGTCGGTTGAACTGCACGGTGTTGAGCCTGGTGGACGCAACTTGGAATACGGCAATCACGCAGCCAGTATCACGTTGGGCAAGATGGGTGAATTGCACGGATTCAAGAGCTACACGTTGCAAGATGAAAATGGCAATCCTGCGCCTGTTTACTCGATCGCCAGCGGTTTGGATTACCCTGGAACAGGTCCGGAACACTGCTTACTCAAGGACGTGGGCCGCGCTCAGTACGAAGTCATCGACGACAACGAATGCTTAGACGCGTTCTATACGCTTTCCAAGGTTGAAGGCATCATTCCCGCGCTCGAAAGCTCGCACGCTGTGGCCGGTGCCATGCGTTACGCTCGAAACAACCCACGTAAATCTATCTTGGTCAACCTCTCTGGTCGTGGTGACAAAGACGTGGACTTTGTCATTTCTCACTTCGGTCTTCGCGACTAATTCCTTTTTTATTCATGGATTTCCTCATTCTTTCTCCGCCGGCGGCTTCTCCTGCAGAGCCGCCAGCAGGCGCGTTTTTGCTTGCTGCTGGTCTCTGTGCACGAGGCTACGATGCAGCGCTTTTTGACTTAAGTCTCGCTTATTTTCGCTCTGTGTTGTCACTGAGCGATGGGCCGGATTTGCGTTATGCGCTGTCGTATATTGAAAAATCAAAGCTTTACGTTTCGCAAAAACATCGTGGCGCAGCTGGCATCATTCACAAAAAACTGAATGTATTTACTAAGCAGCATCCAGGCTGGCGTTTGTCACTCATGGATCTGGAAGGTCCTGCGCCGGTGCATCGTCCGGAGGATTTGGTTCATTGCTTGAGAGAGCACGATCCATTTCGTCCATTTTATGAAGCGGAACTTGGTCCTGTTTTAGATCGCGAGAATCCACGTAAGGTTCTGATTTCTCTCAGTTATCTTTCACAGCTCGCGGCAACGCTGTCTCTTGTTGAGTTTTTGAAGGCGCGTGGCATTGAACCCACAGTTGGTGGTTCTTTGCCGAGCAGCATGGCGCGAACGGCGCGCGGATTGCCTCACCTGGCTTCATTTTTCCCGAACCTCTCGTTGGGCGATGGCTTGGAGTACATTCCGCACGAACCGAACGACAAGCATTTACTTTCGAAACTTGCGTGGCCGCGCATGATTTCGGCACCAAGTGCAAAAGGTGTGCATCCTGCTCTTTCTTATTTGAGCAGTCGTCCGATTGTGCCGCTCACGTTGTCGGTGGGGTGTTTCTGGAATCGATGTCTGTTCTGTCCCGACCGCGACTTACCTACTTTTATGGTGGATTTGTCCGGCGTGGAGAGATTTTTGCAGACCATGCCGGAATGCGTGCGCGCAGCTCGGCCGATTGTGCACTTGCTCGATTCAGCAATGCCGCCGGCTCACTTGCGCCGCTTTTTGCCGCTCATTCGCAATTATGGTCTCGAATTTTACGGTTTTGCGCGGCCAGATCGGCACCTGCTGAAAGATCACTTGCTTGAAGACTGTGCGGCGTCCGGTTGCCGAATGTTGCAGTTGGGCGTTGAAAGCGGCTCAAAAGAGCTTCTGGATCGCTACAACAAAGGTCTTTCGCCAGCGGAAGCGCGAGAACTGTACACTAGTGCAGCTAGTTTGGGAATTCGCACGTACATCTATCTCTTGTTTGGTTTGCCAAAAGAGACTGCGGCTGATCGTAAACTCACGCTCGATATGATAGAAGAAACGAGTGAAAGTGTTGATTTTCTTAATCTTTCACTCTTTAACCTTCCGCGAGATTGCGAACTCTTCAACCGAGCCGAGGAATTTGGCATTGAAGTGGATCCAACGCCTCCGGTGAATCCGCTTCAGCTTTATCAGCCATTTTTGTGCGACGGTGTGCCGCCTCGTGCGGAGGCTCGTCGATACTTGGCTGAGATTTTCCAAAAGCATCCTGCGGTTCGTCCTGCATTTCTTCAAACGCCCAGATGGTTTAGAGCTGCGCACCTGGCTCTATTCGATCTCAAAGGCAGAAGACCTTAAAAATCAGAACTCTTTTTTAAATCTCTGTTGCCAAGATCGCAGATCGAGTAAGGTGCATGCTGTATTTGACTCACCAAAAGGCATGCACCATGGCGAAGAAAAAATCATCCAAGCAGCAGAAGTCAGTTCAGATTTCAAAGACGGTAGAAGCGCCTAAGCCGATCGTTGTTGAAGTACCAAAAGTTGAAATTCAAAAGTCCGAAGAATCGGAAGCTCCGGTTTTGTATGACTTTTCGCTTTTCTCCAACGACGATCTTTACCTCTTTAACCAGGGCACGCACTACCGTTTGCACCTTAAATTGGGTTCGCACATTTGTGAGCACAACGGCAAACGCGGTGTCTACTTCGCTGTTTGGGCGCCTAATGCAGACCACGTCAGTGTTTTGGGTGATTTCAACAATTGGCGCTGCGGTGCGCACATGCTTCGCCAAAAGGGAAACACCGGCATTTGGGAAGGCTTCATTCCTGGCATAAGCGAGTTTACGACCTATAAATATCACATCGCGAACCCGCAAAATGGCTACCAAGTCGACAAGGCCGATCCGTTCGCGCAAGAAGCTGAAATGCCGCCGCGCACAGCGTCTGTGATTCGCGACACCAACTACGAATGGCATGACCAGGAATGGATGGCTACTCGCGCTGCGCACAATAACTACAAGTCCCCTGTTTCGATTTATGAATTGCACTTGGGCTCGTGGATGCGCGTGCCTGAAGACGGCAACCGCTCACTTTCTTACCGCGAACTTGCTGAAAAGTTGCCGGCGTATTTGCTCTCTAAAGGCTTTACGCACGTTGAATTTTTGCCGGTCATGGAGCACCCGTTCTACCTATCTTGGGGCTACCAGACCACGGGTTACTTTGCGCCCACGCGCCGTTACGGTACTTGCGACGACTTCAAGTACTTGATCGATGTTTTGCACCAGCATGGCATTGGTGTGATTTTGGACTGGGTTCCGTCGCACTTCCCATCAGATGAACACGGCCTTGGTTTCTTTGATGGTACGCACCTTTACGAGCACGCGGATTTGCGTAAAGGCTACCACCCAGATTGGAAGTCGCTCATCTTCAACTATGGCCGATACGAGGTGCGGAGCTTCCTGGTTTCGAGCGCAATGTTCTGGTTGGAAGCTTGCCACGTCGATGGTTTGCGTGTCGATGCCGTCGCTTCGATGCTCTATCT
>JAZUEA010000286.1:0-1585 GCA_045639945.1 Myxococcota bacterium | reverse complement strand
TGTCTGAAAAACCGTCAGCTCGAACAAAAACAGCCACTTGCAGTTGATCCACAAAATCTTTGTCACTCAATGAGATGCTGAATTCACCGTTTGAACGCGAAAAATCGTGCATTTCCCCCTGAACAATCACAGTGAATTCTTCAATGGTGTAACCCTCTGTGCTGTTTACATAACCTGAAATCACGGGCAGATCTAAAGCTGCATCCACGATGACTGGCTGCACAACTTTTGAAGGCTTTTTTAAAACTTTAGGTGGCTCAACTTTCTTAAAGACAGCCGCATCAACCGGTTCATAAGCAGCGTCAAGTTCTGCGTCTTGTTCAAAAACTTGTTTAGAAATCGGTGTATTTGTGGCTGGCGCAAGACAAAACCAGCAAGTGAGGGCAACCATCGCAATCAAAGTAAAGATTGCGAGGCCAATCGAAAGGCGATTCATTGCGCGGGCGCGACTTCTGCGTTTTCTGCTGTTGGTGCCGCATCGCTAACAGGCGCAACAGCTGCATCTGCAGCAACGATGGGCAGAGAAGCATCAACCATGAGCTCTACAGGCAAAGGCGGCAGTTGCTTGATGATGGTTCCATTGGGAGACCACGCTCGTTCTTCGGTGTTTGTTCGAGTGTTGCCTTCGAGTGGCGCTTTAGACAAGTAGAGATACCACGCGCCAAAACCGAGAGCGATGACGAGACAAACAGCGCAAAAAATCGAAAGCGGTTTCATGGTGTAACTCAGCTTCACACGTAGAGACCGCATAGTTTGTTTGATTTTAGTTCAAGATGCAAGCTCACACTTTGCAGCGAACTCTCGATAAATTGTGAGCTTGTTGAAAGGAAGATCGAAAGACAGGTCACGGAACGTCAAATGCGACGCGGATTCCGTATTTAGAATCGATGCTGCTTGGTTCAATCTTTTGGCGGTAAGTTGCAGTTTGGAGAGAAGCGCCCACTGCCCATGCGCCACCACGCACCACGCCGCTTGTACCACTTGTACATGCAGACCCATCAAGCGGAACGGCGCCTTCACCACAGTAAGTATCGGCAACCCATTCAAAAACGTTGCCAGACATGTCACACAAGCCGTCAATCGTGTTGCCAGCGGGCTTGGAGCAAACGTTTGCCGTTGATTGCGTTCCGCAACCACGCGCAGTGGTGGTTTCAGCCATTTGGGCATAGGTGCAAGTTGCCGAAGAGTTACCCCATGGATAAGTACGACCTTCGACACCACGAGCAGCGTATTCCCACTCGGATTCAGTAGGAAGTCGACCGCCAGCCCATACCGCGAACGTCTCGGCTTGGTGGTAATCCACGCAAACAACAGGCTTGTCGCTGCCTTGGAATGATTCGGGCAAGATTCCGGCGACCCAAGAAGAATCGTTGCGAACGCTACAAGTACCATCGTTCACGTGTGCTGCCGTACAAACGCCAGCATCTACGCATTTTTGGTACTGACCAAAAGTTACTTCGGTCTTAGAAATCGCAAAAGTGGGCACCGTTACAGTAGGCGGATTGTTACTCGTACCACGACTGTAGGTGCCACCGTTCAGCGTAATAGGCGTCAAAATCGTGCAGTTTTTAATGCTGCTGTTGTA
>JAZUEA010000285.1:0-4129 GCA_045639945.1 Myxococcota bacterium | reverse complement strand
GTTTGCCATATTGTTGTTAATATCTACATTGAGAGAAACACTGCCAGAGCCTGCCCCGTTTGCGGCTTTCCACAAATTAGCCTGCTGCATTGCGTTTAATACCATTTCACCGCTACGGGCATTTATAATCGTGTTATCTTTTCCCATTGTTGCGCCGTGAATACCACCGACAACGCCGCCCGTATAGAATGAAGGCATTTGAGGTTTGGCGGCGGTAATTGCTGCAATTTGTGCAGCGCCCGCAGCCCCGACAATAGCGCCCGTAATAAGACCACCGACGCCACCTTCCGCAATAGCTTTAGAAATACCCTGCGCAATGTTTGCGGTAGCGGTTAAAAGAGAACTAGACCATTCAAACATTTTTACTTTGTAATCCTCTCTAGCCGCCTTTTTTGCAATTTCGCCTTTCTTGTCGCAATACTCTTCATAAGAAATAAGCCCGTCGGTGTATTGCTGCGATAATTCCGACATTTCGCTTTCTGTCTGTGATTCGTTATTTTCTCGGATCAAGTTTGTAATCTGTCCGCCAATCTGGGCGAATTCCTCAATATAGCCGTTTATATCTGCGAATAATTCTGCTATATGGTCTTTATTTTCTTTCGCTAAAATCTCATTTTCTTTTTTTATAACCTCATTTTTCATTTTATTGAGTGTTTCTATTTGCTCGGTGTACTTCTGCCAAGCGGCGCTATTTTCCTCGAGTTGTGAGCGCTCAAGTTCAAGGGCGTTGAAATTTCCAAGCTCAAAGCTCGTGAACTCGCGCGTTTCCGCAATCGGTCCATCGGATTCATCTTTCAATTCCACCACTTGCTGCCTGAGTTCACGGCACTTGAAAATGCAATGATGCCGGCCCTCATCGGTCGCGTTTCCAAAAATGAAGCGCGTGAAAAAGCTGAAAAGTGGCTGATCGAAGTAGGCTTGAAAGATCGCATGACGCACCGTCCGGGTGAACTTTCCGGTGGTGAACAGCAGCGTGTTGCATTGGCACGCGCACTTGCAAATGAACCCGAACTTTTGCTGGCCGACGAACCCACCGGAAACCTGGATTCCAAAACGGGCGAGGAAATCCACGCGCTGTTTGAAAGTTTGAACGAACGCATTGGAACCGCTTTGCTCGTGGTCACACACAACAACGCCTTCGCGGCTCGCATGCCTCGCTGCTTAACTATGCGCGACGGTCTCCTTGAGGAGAGCTGCTGATGCGCCGTTTTCTTGTTGCTTTCTTGTCGCTTTTTTGCGCGCCGGTTCAGGCTCAATTCCTAGATCCGCTGACTCAACCCGATTTTTTGATGCCCATGCAGCATCAAGATCGAGCGGATGAAGTGCGCATTCGCGGAAACCGCCGCACTGAGCCAGATGCCGTTTTGGCCGTCGTTAGCACCAAGCCAGGCGACGCCATCCAACTTGCCAAAATCCGCAGCGACATCAACGCCATCTTTGCACTCGGTTATTATCGCGACGTTCAGGCCGATCTCTCCACGCTTGATGGTCGGCAAATCCTCACGTTCATTGTTGAGGAAAAACCGTCGATTCGCGAAGTCATCTACCAAGGCAACGACGAACTAGACGACGAAGATCTCTCCGCCGTGGTCGATTTGCGCCCAGACAGCGTGCTCGACTACCCAAAAATCAATCGAAACCAAGAAAAGCTCAAAGATCTCTATATCGAAAAAGGCTACTTCTTGGCCGAGGTGATTTGGCGTTTGGAAGAGGTTAAAGAGACCAACCAAGTCGACGTCATCTTCGAAATCGTTGAAAAAGACGAAGTTCGCGTTACGCGCATTGAAATCGTAGGCAATGAAGCGCTCAGCGATTCTGAAATCAAATCAGGTCTCGAAACGCGCGAAGAAGCCGGCCTTTTCGGAAAACTCACTGGCGCAGGCTCATTTACAGCCGCAGCGTTTGAGCGCGACCAATTGCGCATTGGCCAGTTCTACTACGATAAGGGCTACATCAAAGCTCGCGTAGGTGAACCCAAAGTTGAACTTTCAGGCGATAAAACCGAACTTTTCCTCTCGATTCCGGTCGAAGAAGGCGAGCGGTTCAAAACCGGCAAAATCGACATTCAAGGTGATTTCATCAAGTCCAAAGGCGAATTGATGAAACTCGTCAAACTTGGAGAAGGCGAATGGTTCTCCAGCACCAAGCTGCGCGACACCATCACCGGTTTGGGCGAACTCTACAAAGATGAAGCCTACGCCTACGTCGATATCGTGCCGAACACACGCGTGAACGACGACGAGAAAACCATCGATATCACGTTCGAAATCACGCAGGGCGAAAAAGTCCGCTTCGGCAAGATCAAAATGGTCGGCAACACGACCACACGCGACAAAGTCATTCGTCGCGAACTGCGCATCTACGAAGGCGAGCCTTATTCATCGTCGCAGTTAAACCGCTCCAAAATGCGTGTTAACCGATTGGGCTACTTCGAAACCGTCGAAATCACGACCACTCGCGGCGCCACACCGGACACCATGGATGTGACGGTCGAAGTCAAAGAAAAACCCACCGGCACATTTAACATTGCACTAGGTTTCAGCTCGGTCGAAAGCTTGGTGGGGCAGGCCACCGTTTCGCGTGAAAACCTGTTCGGTCGCGGCCAAACCGTGAGCTTGCAGGCGAGCATGTCCAAAATCCGCACAATCGCCAACTTGCGATTCTCTGACGATTACTTCTTGGACACCGACATTCGCTTTGCCATCAACGTCTTCCGTTACGAGACAATGTACCAAAGCTTTACACGCAACAGTACAGGCGGCGATCTCACATTGGGTTACCCGCTCAACGACGACTGGAGTGTGTCAGGCACCTACACCATTGAAGACGTCGATGTGACTGAAGGCGGTTATTCCAGCGCAAACGCAACGACCATCAGCAATTTGTTCAACGATGGCCTCACATCGTCCATCCGAGGCACGCTCTACTATGACACGCGTGACAACCGACTTTTCCCGCGTTCCGGTATGTTCGCGAGCGGTTCCGTCGAAGTCGCAACTTCTTATTTGGGCAGTGAAAACGAGTTCATTCGCTACCGTTTACGCGATCGTCACTACTTTGATCTAAGCCACGACATGGTCTTCAAGATCAACGCAGATTGGGGTCTCATTACCAGTTCGCAAACGAGCGGCGTACCCATTTTCGAGCGTTTCTTCGTTGGTGGTCCACTTTCAGTTCGTGGCTTTGACCGCAACACACTCGGTCCAGAAATCGCCGTGCCTGACTCAGTTCGTCCCGACGCGGGCACCAGCTCGTTCAACATCGGCGGCACCGAGCAACTTTTTTTCAACATCGAGTACGAATTTCCCATTTTTCAGGAAGCAGGCATCCGTGGTGTCGTGTTCTTTGACTATGGCAACGCGTTCGATCGCGAAGATAACTTCTTCACCAAAATCAGTTCGATGCGCGCAGCTTGGGGATTGGGCATTCGCTGGCTCTCGCCGATTGGCCCACTTCGCTTTGAATTAGGATTCCCGGTTTCGCCCAAGGAAGACGAGGCGAATTCCGTCTTTGATTTCTCAATCGGTAACTTCTTCTAGGAGGTCTCTATGCGTCGTGTTTTCCTTTTGTTTGCAATGATTTTCGTCACTTGCTTCAGCGGTTGGGCTGAGGCTCAGGTGAAACTTGCGTATGTCGATTTGCAGCGCGCGTTGCTTGAAGTTGAAGACGGCAAGAAGGCCAAGTCCAACCTTGAGAAGATGAAATCCGATCGCCAAAAGAAGTTGGATGCCGAGCAGGACGCAGTTCGTAAGCTTCAGCAAGACTACGATGCACAAAAGGCGTTTATGACGGACGAAATTCGCGCTCAGAAGGAGAACGAATTCCGCGAGAAGTTGGGCCAGCTCCAGATGACTTACGCCAATCTCCAAAAGGAACTCGCTTCCGAAGAAGCCAAGATTACGCGTGACATCTTTGGTCGCATGGCCAAGATCTTGGAAAGCATGGGCAAGACCAATGGCTACACCATGATCTTGGAGAAGACGGAGTCTTCGATTTTGTGGGCCGAGCAAAGCTTGGACTTAACGAACGAGCTGATTCGTCGCTACAACGCCGGCGAAGGCAAGTAATCTCAGCCGATAAAAGTCATACCTTTTCAACACGTCTTGCTTTTCCTTCCGAATATTTCCTT
>JAZUEA010000284.1:0-2860 GCA_045639945.1 Myxococcota bacterium | reverse complement strand
GGTGTTGCAGCGCTGCTGACAGTCGTTGTCGCTCGTGCAGCAACCCGCCACGCCGCGCTCGACGCAGAGGTTTTGCTCGCAAGCCCAAGCTTTGCAGGTGCTGGCTTGGCTGTTGCAATCGCTCACGTCTTCGCAGCAACCTGCGATGTCGCTGTAACTGCAGACGCCGTCGCTTGAACAAGAGCCGCGTTTGCAGATTCCACCCTGGTTGCAGTCGCTGGAGCTGTCGCATTCGCGAGTTTCGCCGCCACCTTGTCCGGCTTCGCCGCCGCCTTGTCCGGCTTCGCCGCCGCCTTGTCCAGCTTCGCCGCCGCCTTGTCCGGCTTCGCCGCCACCTTGTCCGGCTTCGCCGCCGCCTTGTCCGGCTTCGCCGCCGCCTTGGCCGCCTTGACCGGCGTCAGGAATGTCGACCACTGCGGAGTCTGTGGGGCGCGTCCAAATGTCGCTGTCTTGCTCAATGCGGGAAGTGCCGTTGTCGTCAACAGCTTCACTGCAGCCGAAAGCAGCGAGAATTGCTACCAAACCGAACGAACGGGTGATGTGGGTGAACTGCATTTGCATCTCGATTTCTCCGTGATGTGCGTGCGCATGATATGCGGAGACGAGAGCTATCAAAAGTCGTGAAGGCAAAAAAATGCACATTCTTTGAGAATTTGTGCATTCCTGCTGGCTTTGTTTTCGATTCGATTTTTGAAAAAGCGGAGAAAAGTAGAAGTGTTAGAGGCGGGAGAGATTAGGGGACGATGAGCGGAAGAATTTCTGAGGGTTTAACCCAGCCGTCGGAACCATCTGGAAGCGAGATTTGCTGCCAATTTTCGAATGAGCCTTTGAGGTGAACGCGAACGCCGCCAATGACGGTGGCTTCTTTGGGATAGCGATCGCCTGGGCCAGAGCGAACTTGAATCGACGAGCCATGCAAAACGGCGTAGCGATTTTCGCCAGAAGTGGACACTCGACCTGCCAAAAGTGCGCCGGATCCAAGCGCGGCCAAACTGGCGATCAGCGCAGTGGCCACGGCCAAAGAATGAAGCGCGCCCTTTTTTAACCGCGCAACGATCAGCGAAATAAAGAGCAGCGACCAGGCAGTCGCGAAAATCACGGTCAAACGCATCGGCGACGCAACCGTCAACAAACTTGTGCCCGTATCGTCGTCGCCCGGCAAAATCACGCGACCATCAATGCCGGACTGAAGCGTGTCTTCCACGATTTTTTGGCGAACGCGCTCCAAATTTTCTTTTGCGTCTTCATCCTCGGGATTGAAGAGAATCGCCTGCTCAAAAGCATGCACCGCCTTTGATAGATCGCCTGACATCGCAGCGTTGAATCCGATGGCATACCAGAGATCAGGACTTTGGCGATGTTTGGAGGCGAGCTTCTCAAGCGAATCAAGCGCTGTTTGATACTCGCCTTGGAAACCCGCTTCGAGTGCAACTTGTGTTTGCGCTGCGCTCGAAGTTTCTTGAGGCTGCTGCGCATGCGCAACACACGAAAAAACAAAGAGCAACACAAAGATTACGCGTGTCATCGCTGCGTCTCCTCGATCTGCTCAATCACCGCCAACATGCGTTCTCGCGTTTCTTTGGCGCTGCCAGGATTGCTCTGAGAAGGCGCAAATCGCGCAAAGTCGCAGTGATCCAGCTCGTTTTGAAGCGCGTCCACTGCTTTTTGAGACACGTTTTGACCAAGCAAAAGCTGTGCCAGCTTGGGAGCGGTCAACCCGCGAATGGGGCAGTTGAATCGACTTTCCAGGTAGTTGAGCAAAATAGATTGCAACTCACTGTAAACGTTCGATTGCTCGAAGTTCAGTCGGCTCAATGCTTTTCGAGCAACATTCGCCGCTTGCTTTGCTTGGCGAGCGGTGGCGGTTTGGCGACGGTTGCGATGCACGGACTGCGCGATGATCACGCAAATCCACGCGAACGGTGCGGCAATCACCAAAATGATGAACCACGAATCGGCGTATCCATTCGAACGAATCTGGTCGAGTGCGATCGTGGGTCTAAGACCGCGAAGAGTCAGCTCGTTTTTGGGCGCCTCAACTTGAGTTGGTGCAGCAACTTCCTGCGCCGCACCGGTGGCTTCGAGCGTAAATGGCTGAGTATGCGCAACTTTGTAAGTTTGAGATTTGGGATCGAAGTAGGCAAGTTCGATCGCGGGAATCGTGAACGTTCCTGGCTTTAGTGGTCGCAGCAACCATGTTTGACGGCGTTCACCTTGCACATGCTCGCCTTTGACTTCGGAATTCGTCTCGCTGGTCGGTGGAAATACCCGGAATTCTGGCATTTCTGGCAGCGAAATTTCAGGCACGTGGTTGATGAGACCTTGAATTGAAGTCTTGATGGAAAGCTGCACGCCGTCTTCGGTTGTCACTTTTTTGCGATCAAGCTTGGCTTCGAGTTTCAGCTGACCGACCGCAGTACCTTGGAAATTCTTAGGCCGCTGATTGGTGGGCAACGCAGAAATGCTGATGGGCAGCGACTTGGCTGTGCGGCTCACTTCGATGGGGCGGCTGCGACCAAAGAACGACGCTTCACGCAACCGAAGTTTGGCTTCGATTTGTGGAATTTCGACGTTTCCTGCGCGAATCGGGAAGAGGTGGTAACTCGCGAGTTCAGTCTTGGTGTAGAGCGCGTTTCCACGTTGCACGGTTTGGCCGCGTGGACGTTGATTCGACGGATGATCGATGGTCCAGAAACCGCTGAAATCGAAACTAGCCGGATCTAGCTGCTCAAGCACGAGTCGCGTGGTGACATATATATATAGTCTTGCGCGAATTTCCTGACCGACCACAGCGCGCTTGTTGTCGACTTCCCATTCCATGAAAGCGACAGGATCTTCACTGGGTTGCGCAGCAACGGTC
>JAZUEA010000283.1:0-3545 GCA_045639945.1 Myxococcota bacterium | reverse complement strand
CAAGCTTGAAAGGTCGGGCAGTGCGCCGCGAATTTGTGCAAAGACAATGTGTGGGCGAAACGGCCGCGCATCGAGTTCAAAGTCGCGTCGCAAAAGTTCGCGGTGCAAATCTTCGCGCAGTAAGGAAATTCTTCCGCCTGGATCTTCAACGTTTGCCGCAATGAGCGTGGTTGGGCAAACTTGGCCGTTGTGCTCCAGTGTTGGGCCAGGAATGCACGAAATCCCTTTAAAATTCGCGTTGATTTGGCCACGGTGCACGAGAATGTGATCGAGAATGTGTTCGATCACTTCGGCAATTTCGTCGGGTTGCTCGCCTAAATCGTCCAAAATGAGCAGCAGATATGGCTGCGGCATCAAGCGAATATCGCTGGGCTGCAATGACGAAATCCGCATGCAGTCGAGCAGGCGCCGCTGCAAAACCTCTAGGGTTCGCCGAATCTGCGGTGGCAGATCGAAAGCGATGAACTTTCGGGTGTCAGCGTACAAGGCGACTCCGGAGTTCGGTCAATGCGAAGAGGCGGCTTTGGGCGCGGACTTCGTCTCGATTGCCGGAAAAGTGCTGAACTGAAGTGGTTGCTTCTCCGCCGAGCTCGGTTACAAAACCGAAAATCACAAGCCCGACGGGCTTTTGTGCGCTGCCACCGCCAGGACCAGCAATACCGGTGATGCTGACAGCTGCGCCCGCGTTGAGAACTCGTGAAGCACCTTCCGCCATGGCTTTCGCGCACTCTTCGCTTACGGCGCCCACGGTTTCGAGTACGGAAGCGGGGACTCCCAAAACGCCCTGCTTGACTGCGTTGGAGTAGCTGATGATTCCGCCTTGGAAGACGTCTGAAGAACCAGCAATGGCGGTAATTGCGCCGCCTACACCACCCCCCGTGCAGCTTTCAGCCGTTGCCAACGATAAACCGCGTGCACGGCATGCTTCGAGCAAGGCGTTGGCGGCTTCACGTTCTTGTTGGTCTTGGGCTTTTTGATCGGCGAATTGTGTCATCGTTTTCTCACTTCGAGCGGTATTCTAAGCCACTGTTTTAGATTGTCAAACGTCTGTTCAGTGGTTTTTGAGAACTTTTTTGCTGGAACACGAAAATTTTTTAGGTTGGCGAGTGCGAATCAGAGCTCTTTGGGCGGCAGCGCTTGGGTGCAATCATCAACCATTTTCTTCACGCGACGCGCCTTGGGAGCTGCTTTTAAGACGGGAGTGAGCGCTTCGAGCGCGCTTGCGCAGTCGTTATTTTTGTAAGCCAAATCGCCAATTGAGAAGTTATTGCGCAGCGTAAAGTACTCACCGCGCTTTTTTGAGACCGCTTTGTCATTCGGATCTTCTTTGAGATACTTCTCAAGAATATCAATGGCTTCGTCGAACTTTCCTGAAATTAAAGCAGTTTCAGCTCGCTTGAGCGCTTGATCTGCTCGTTTTGCGCGATCTTTTTCAGCGCGGCTTTTTGCGATTGCGTCTGCTTTGGCTTTTTCGGCGTTGGCCTTGGCTTTGAGTTCGCGCGCTTGCTGCTCTTGCTTGGCTTTTTCTTCGGCTGCGCGACGGGCTTGCTCTTCAGCTTCCGCTTTTATTTTGGCTTCAGCTTCCGCCTTTGCTTTTTCAAGCGCTTCAAGTTCCGAGTTTTCTTCAGCTTTCGCCGTTTCGTCACTCGAATCGTTTGAATTTTCGTCGGATTTGGCGTGAGCTGCCGCGAGTTTCAGAAGATTCAATTCTGAATCTTGGTCGTCTGCTTTTGGCTCATCGCTTTTGATGATGGGCGTAGATTTTACGCCTTCAGACGTTTTGGAATCGCCACCGGAAGAGAAGACAGCGGCAAGCACGCAAAGTCCCGCTAAGATCGCGATTGCAAAGGCAATTTGGAGCGGTGATGGCCGCGGAGAAGTCTCTTCGCCAACTGGACCTTCAAAATCGAGTCTCTGCGACAATGCGCTCGGACGATCCAATGGTTTCGGTGTGTTATGCGTGCCTGTGCTGGCTGGCGTGATGTGTGCAGGCGTTGAATGAGCAGTTACCGAGTGGTCAAACGCCAAACTCGGCTCTTGGCAAACATTTTCGGGCACCGAAAGTTGCGCAGGCGTGTGTACAGGCGCTTCTACGCGAACAGGTTCAACTCGATATTCGCGAGATGGCTCAGGCGGCAAAGAGGCCGTATTTGCATAGGGTTTGGGCAAACTAATGAATGCTTCAATCAGTTCACCCGCCGATGCAAATCGGTTTGCCGGATTTTTTTCGAGGCAGCGGAGAATGATGCTTTCAAGCTCAGGCGAAATGTCGGCACCACGCGAACGCGGTGACTTGGGAATTTCGCTCGCTTGGCTGGTCATGACCGCGACTTTGTCGTTGCCCACAAATGGCGGTTGGCCACAGACCAATTCGTAGAGAAGTGTGCCTAACGCGTACAAATCCGAGCGGGCATCGACTTTTTGACCGCGCGCTTGCTCAGGCGGCATGTATTCTGGTGTGCCGAAAACAGTGCCTGCCATGGTGAGATTTGGGCCATTGTCGTCGTTAATCGACTTCGCAATGCCGAAATCGAGCAATTTGGCGTGGTAGTGGCCAGGATGAAGCTCAGTTAAAATGACGTTTTCGGGCTTCAGATCGCGGTGAATAATGCCGGCGCGGTGTGCAACCGTGAGCCCTTGCGCAATTTGTGTGGTGATATCGACTGCAAGAGATTCCGGTAACGTGCGACGCTGTCGAAGAAATTTGGCGAGCGACAAACCTGGACAGTACTCAAGCACAATGAAAAACATGCCGTCTTCATTGCGACCATAATCGAGCAAAGTGACCAGATTTGGGTGATTTACCTGTGCGAGTGATTTGGCTTCGAGCTGAAAACGCTCAACAAGGGCTCGGTCGCTGGAGTGGCGTTCGTGCAGGACTTTAATGGCAACGCGCTGATCCAATTGTTCGCGTCGACCCAAGTAAACCGTGCCCATGCCGCCAGAACTGATTCGCTGTTGAATGCGGTAACGCCCGCAAACCACAGCATCTATCAGTGGATCTGTGCAGTCTGCGTTGACATGCCAACCGCAGCGGCCGCAGCTCTTCGCTCCCTCTAAAACGTCGTGATCACATCGTGGGCATCGCATAAGGCTGACTTTACCACTGCAAGGCGTTTGAACTCCCGTGAAATACGACGGATTATGCAACGTTGCGAAAGAAAAAGACTTTCTTTGTGATTTAAATCTGAATTGAAGCCCTAAGTCTCGATTCCTCGCGCGCGCATCTTGTGTACTTGATTTGTGAACGGCATACTCTTGGCCCTTTTTGGCTGCGCTTGGCGCGGCAACAACTTCAAAAATGAGGCGAGTATGCAGACGATTCGAACGAAGGCTGTGACGGCGCTGCGCATGATGGCGGTCGACGCGATCCAGAAAGCGAACTCTGGTCACCCGGGAGCTCCGTTGGGGCTCGCAGATGTCGCGATGACGGTGTGGGAGGAGTTTTTGCGCTTCGACCCGAGAGATCCGAAATGGCCGGGGCGTGATCGCTTTGTGCTGTCCGGTGGCCACGGCTCAGCGCTGCTTTACTCGTTGTTGCACCT
>JAZUEA010000282.1:0-3281 GCA_045639945.1 Myxococcota bacterium | reverse complement strand
ACATGGCTACGATCCGACTTAGCATGGCCTGCTTGTCGAATCGGTGCGAGCCGGAAACGAATGCACGCGGATCGAGTGGCTCGTTTGGATTGTTGGTGTGTGGCCAATCTGGAACGAGGTGAAGGCCTAACCCCTTGGCGTAGAAAGCTTTTCTACCGTCAATCGTGACAAGAAGCGAGGCGAAAATCGCTGGATCATCGCCACGTTGAACCTCTTCCAAGAAAATTTCGTAAGTGAGCAGCTTGGATTCAGGGGTCGCTTGCGCGCGGCAACGAAGCGGATACGTGCGGTCGGGCACGGGCTCAAAACGCCAGCCATCGCGGTCGCACGTGAGTCCTAAGCGAATCATGAGCGCAGCCATCGATTGCAGGCAGCCTTCAAACATGAGCGTGCCGGGCATGCACGGATCGTTGAAGAAGTGGCCTTTGAAAAACCAATCGTTGGGCGAAAAGCGCCATTCTGCCTTGAGATACGTGTCGCGAGCGTCGACGATGTGTTGCACCAGGCAGAGATTTCCGCCAGGCAAACGCGGCGTGCGGCTGTGCGTTTGAGTGCGATGCAAATCAACGTCTTCAAACGCGAGCCACGGATGACCTTCGACCAAGTGCTTGATGGCGTCTTTCTTTGGTAAATTCGGCGTGTTCGGAATTTCTGGCGGATCCCACAAAACGCCGGCAGAGGCATCCAATTCGTCGTCGGTGAAGAAGCCTGCCTGGCCTTGACGCACGCTCAAGCGTTTTTCGCCGTTTACAGTGCAATCGTAGTGGAAGAAGAAAAGCCTTACATCTCCATGGTTTGCATGCCCATCGACGTCGATTTTGTAATGAAGGGTGTCGCCGGATTTGGGTAAGCCGCCGTGGTAGGTGAGGTCGCAGGCCAAGAGGCGGTAAATGCGCTCGCCGCGATTCAAAAAGTCGACGCCCAAATATGAAATGAGGAAGAGGTCTGCTTGGCCGCTTTCGATCATGACGCCGGCTGCCATGTGATCTTGGTCGCAGTACCAAGCGCCCGGAATCACATCGGTTTCGGTTTCGATGCAGCCTTTGCCCATGCGTCCTTTGCCCATGCAGCTAGGTTCACCTTCGATGGCGGTGACGCGGTCGGCGAGCAGCAGTGGCGGGCAGGGCATGCGTACGCGGCGTTTGTAGGCGTCGATGCTTGCGAATTCAGAACCAAAAATGTCTGCAAGTGCGCCGTTTGCGTGAATTTGAAGCGCTTCTTTGTCAAAAACAGGTTTCTGCTTTAATTCCGCGGAGTTCGCTTCAACTTCGATGGGGGTGGGCAATTCGGCCACTTGGGCGATTTGAGTCGAAACGCAAGGCAACGAAAAAGAAGAAACAGTAGTTGTTTCAGGGACTTCTGTTGAAAGCAGCAGGGCCTGCGCTTGACGTTCAAAGGCCAAAAATTGCAGATGCGCGAGCTCTTGGCTTTGAAGGAATTGCTGATGTGCACGCGCAAATTCGGAAAATGGAAAATCTGAAGAGGCACTCATCAGAGGAACTCTTTGATTTAAAAGAGAATTTTTGTTTGAAGAAGGCGCTTTTGACGGCTCGGGCAACACTGAATGTGTTTGAACAGCAATTGGTCCTTGTTCGAAATTTTGAATCTTTTCAGGGACTTCTTGTGGTTGCTCTTTCAAAAGTGAAATCGGACTTTGCTGCAAAATGATTTCTGGCAATTTGGGCGCTCGTGCCATGGTGTGCGGCGGCGGTGCTGCGTGTGCAGGCCAGGAAATCCGTTTGATTTCCGAGGTGTTCGCGAAGAATCCTTCGGATTTAAGCTGCCATTCTGAGTTGACGGTGTAGCATTCACCCGGTTTGGCACTGCAGAGATGTGCGGCCATGAAAAGCAAATCTTGTGCAGCGCCAACATTGGGAATGAATTTTGAAAAATCTGAATGATTTTCAGAGGTTCCTTCGACTAGGCTGGCCCAAATCGGCAAATTCTTTGCAATTGCCACGCTGCGTTTGGCGAGAATTAAGCAAACTGCGGCATCGCCGCTGGCTGTTGAGTTGCACGCATGATCGATTTCATTGGCTCGAAAATCTGCAGCGCCCACGAGTGCAAGCTCGAGTTCGTCTGCACGAATGGCACGAACAGCCAACGAAAATGCGTCTAACCCAGCGTTTTTACTCGAGATTGCGGAGCTCTCGCCGCCCAAACCAAACTGCGCGTTGGAGCGGTTTGCGACAACGTTCGGCATGCAACCCACAACGCCAGCGGATTCGAGTGGCGCGATGATGGCGTCTAAATCGCTGTCACTGCCGATAGAACGCCAGCGCAATCCGTAACGGCAAATGGCTGGATCGGTTTCCATGCCCACGAAAACGCCGGCGCGATCGTCTGCTTCCAAATTGGGCGCGGCTTCGAGTGCAGCCTGCAAAAGCGCGATTTGTTGCGGTAGTGTTTGAGACAGATCTTTGGGCGGAAAACGAAGCGCGTTTTGCGGCAAAGAAACCGTGCGAGTTTGCCCGAATTTTTCTTTCTTTTCGAGCAGTTTTCTAAATTCGATTGCGTTCGATGCAGAACCAGCGACGACACCCAAACCACAAACGACGAGATCGGTGCGGGGCAAAGGCGCAGCTGTTTCTGCTGAGGCTGACAAGCCTGGATCGTCGTTGCTAACCAGCACGTGCGCGTTGTTGCCGCCAAAACCAAAGGCTGAGAGCGCGGCGATTTGCGTGCCTGTCCACTGCGTGGCGTTGGTTGCGAGTTGGTAGCTTCCTAATTCTTTGACGGGTTCTTCAACGTCACGCGTGCGCGGAATTGTAAGAGTGCGGAATCCTTCGAGAATTTTGATAAGGCCCGCGACGCCGGCGGCAGTAATCAAGTGGCCCATGTTCGATTTGAGTGAGCCCAGCAAGAGATCACTGCGTGCGCCGAACACCTCGAAAATACTCTGTAATTCGGTGATGTCGCCGACTTTTGTGCCGGTTGCGTGGCATTCGATCAGCTGCACGTCGTTTGGTGTGAGGCTGCTGCCCAAGTAGGCGCTGCGAATGGCGCGAACTTGGCCAACTTTTGAGGGCGCGAGGAAACCGCCTTGGCGACCGTCGTTTGAGAGGCCGATGCCGCGCAATACGCCGTAGACGTGATGGCCGTTTGCGTGCGCATCGCTGAGACGCTCCAAAACCACAAAACCTGCGCCTTCGCCGGGCAACAGTCCGTTGGCGCGCTGGCTGAATGGGCGGCTTTGGCCGGTTGGGCTGAGCGCTTTCAGGGCTGTGAATCCCATGTGGATGAAGAGGTCATCGGCACAGTTGACAGCGCCTGCGAGCATG
>JAZUEA010000281.1:0-8454 GCA_045639945.1 Myxococcota bacterium | reverse complement strand
ATGACTGGCGCTCTGTTTTGGGAATGCACATTTCGAGTGCACAAACTTGGCCCCTCAGTATGTCGCTTGCTCTTTCGCAACCAACCGGAAATACAAAGTTTTCGGATTGGTCACAGTTTTCTCGCTGCACAGCTGGTCACGCACTGGCTGCCTATTTATTTGCCTGGCCTCTTTTGCCTCATTTTAAAGAACTTCAATGGTTTCAAGCAGTTGCGCCATTTGGAGCCAAGCAACTCAAAACCGATGGCACATTTTTGGCACTCAATCCGCCAGCACAAATTCGTGCGGTTATGCTGCCAGAAGTTCCCGAAAACACTGAAGAAATTCTAACTGAGCAACAATCCACTTCTCATTTAGAGAAATTCTCACTTCAGCCGCATCCACAGGGTGCACTCTTTTTTTCAGCGCGCGACAGTGAGCTTCCCAAGCTTGAAGTGAAGGAATTCTCTAATAAATCCACAGAGTTTTTTTCTTTGCATGTAGAGCCGCACGCACTTCAGGCTGCAATTCCATTGCCAGTACCGGCACTGATGACGCTTTCGTCGCTCGCCCAGCAAATTGAAGCTCACGGCACGCTGCAAAATTCAGAACTAACTCTGACGTTAACGCTTCAATAACCGCTCGTTGCCGTACTTGGCGTGGTGTGATAAAGCGCCCCGCCTGGAGAATTTATGAAAATGCACCAAACCCGCACGCTTGCTTTGCTTTTTTCACTCACTTGTTCGGCACCGGTCTGGGCGGCCAAGCCACCTGTCGCGGCTGAAGCACCAACGATTGACTTGGACGCACTGCGCACGGAAGCAGAACTCGCGTTGAAGGAATTGCAAGCGAGCCGCGATCCGGCCATTCGAGCGCTGGTTTTAGAAGCAGAACTCGCAAAAGCACCTGAAAATACAAAGAATTTATTAGAAGCAGCACTCTCGGATAACGATATTTTGCTGCAAGTTTTACCCATGGCGCTCTTGAATTCGAGCACGCACGCAGCGGCCATGGAAAAGCTGTCACTCGCGCTTTGCGATGACGCAACTGCTGAAAAAGCTTGGACAATTTGGCGCACTCTCTCGAACAGCGATCAAAGTGCTGCGCTCACCAAATGCCCAAATAACGCCCAAGTTAAGAGCGAACTTTTAGCGCGCGGCGGTGCAAACGCCTGGAAATTATTAGAATCCGCCATTTCAGACGGCACGTTGACAGCCGAAGAACGCACTGCTCTTGATCAATTTGACGACGCCGTCGCAGAAGAGTGGGCTTTTGCACACATGGAAGATCGCTCGGCCGTTGGTGCCGAAGCACGCGCGCTGCTCACTCGCCTGCCGTCCACCAAAACCAGCAAGGCAAAAATCAAATCGCTCGAAAAAATCTACAATAATTCCAGTGATTTCGAGACGCGTTTGCCGATTGCAGCTGTTTTGGCGCACCGCTCAAAAATCGACGGCACCAGCCTAAACCGCGACGAAATCACACGCACACTGCACGCTGGCGTTTCGGTCCGCTACCAAAATCAAGAAGGGCGCAAAATCGCTTGGTACGGCCTGTCCGCGCTCTACAACGCTGAACTTTTGCAGAAACTCAAACCAATTTTGCTCGGCAACTTGCCTGAAGACGAAGTCCAAGTCGCCTACTCCGGCTTGATTCTCGCAGGCAAGCGCGAAGTTTCTGCACCGCTGCTCGACATTTTAGAGAACGCAGCGAAAAGCGATCGCCGTTTTCAGCGCGAACATGCTTTGCGCGCATTGGGCGACTTGCACCGCGAAGAAGCACGCTCCATTTTTCAGGCCGCCATGTCCGAAGGTCACGTAAACTCTCGATATTACGCGGCAAAAGGCTTAGGCGATATTGCCAAACCGGGCGATGAAGCGACGCTTCAAAATCTCATTCGCAAAGAACCTGACGCACAAGTCAAGGTGGCACTGGTCAACGCGCTCGGTGCACTCGCCACGCCAGCCACTGTTCCGCCGCTACAAATGCTGCTCACGTCGAAGGATTTGGATTTGAAGCAAGCCACGCTGGAAGCGCTGGTGAAAACAGGCAGGCCCGAGGCTTTCAAGTCCATTTCGTTGTTTAAACGCGATGCTGATTCGGGTTTACGCGCACGGGCGTGGCAGATTTTGCTCGAAACCGATGGCCAGGACGCGCTGAACGAATTCAAGACGACGGCGCTTCCTTTTGTCGATCGCGCAACGCTTGTTCAAATTCTGAAATCGCCAAAGATTCCGCAGTCTTTGCTTGAAGTGCTTGCTCAAGATTCAAACGCTGACAAGCGCGCACTCGGTCTAGAACGCTTGATCGCCAGCTTGCCGCAGTCACAGGCAGCGCTTCAGAATTTGGTAAAAACGAGCACGTACGGCGAAACGGCAAGTGGTGCACTAAAAGCGCTTTCAGAACACGGACTTTTAAGCCAAGAGATTGTGGAAGAAGCTCTCCAAAGCAGTGCTTCCGAGCTTCAATCTGAGGCGATCAAAGCGCTCTACAAGTTGAACGACGATTCTGCACTTTCGAACATTGCCACGTTGGAAACCACCGATCCACGCGTTCGAGCGGCGCGCGCGCTCGCGATTTATGAGCTCACCAACCAAGCTCAAAAATCGAAAAAGGGTTCGAAAAAAGGCGCCAAGAAATCTCAGAAAAATTAATTCTCTGATTTAAAACTTTAATCATTTTCACAAGTTAACGAGTCAACCGTGATTCACCTCCACTCCATCGAGAAGGCATTCGGCCCACGCACGCTTTTCCAAGACGTCGACTGGCACATTAAACGCAACGAACGCGTCGGTCTGATCGGTCCAAACGGCGTGGGTAAAACCACGCTCATGAAAATCGTGGTGGGCGAGTTGCAGGCCGACGCCGGCGAAATCATAAAAAGTAAGGACATTACGCTGGGTTACCTGCCGCAGGAAATCACGGTTTTGCGTGGACGCACGGTTTACGCCGAAGCAGAGCAAGGCTTGGAAGAAGTTTTGGTGCTCAAGAAGCGCTTAAGCGAGCTTGAAGCCGAAATGTCGCGCGCCACGCCGGAAGAAACGCCGCCGCTCATGGAGCGCTGGAGCCATCTGCACGAGCGATTTGAGGCACTCGAAGGTTTCCGCGCTCAATCGAGAACCGAAGAAATCCTTCAGGGACTTGGATTTAAGAGCAGCGATTTTTATCGCGATTGCGGAGAACTTTCTGGTGGTTGGCAAATGCGCGTTGTCTTGGCGCGCTTGCTTTTGCAACAACCCGATCTCTTGTTGCTGGACGAACCGACCAACCACTTAGACCTGGAAACTCTCGTTTGGCTTGAGAATTTTCTTAAAGGATTCCGCGGAAGTTTGGTTTTTATCAGCCACGACCGCATGTTCTTGGATCGCCTCGCAACCGACATTGCCGAACTCACGCGCTCCGGCTTGGAGACCTACCACGGAAATTTCGAGCAATATCTCGTTCAACAGTCCGAGCGCCGTTTGCTCGCCGAACGTCAGGCCAAAAACCGAGATCGCCGTGCGGCTGAACTTGAGCGTTTTATCGAGCGATTCCGCTACAAAGCCACCAAAGCGCGCCAGGCACAAAGCCGCGTGAAAATGCTCGAAAAGTTGGGTGACGCACCAGAACTTGCACGCGAAGAAAAAACAATTCACTTCTCGCTGCCTGAGCCGCCTAAATCCGGTCGCGTTGTTCTCGAACTTGCTGATATTACGCAGAGTTACGGAGAGCGAACCATTTACCAAGGCTTGGACCTGCAGATCTTGCGCGGCCTGCATGTCGCACTTGTGGGCCCGAACGGCGCTGGCAAATCCACACTTCTCAAACTTTTGGCCGGCGTCCTCCCCTATTCACACGGCGAGCTCATCGTTGGCCATCAGGTCAAGCTCTACTACTTCGCGCAGCACCAGGTGGACCAACTCGATTTAAAGAGCACCGTCTTGGCCGAAGTTGACGCAGAAGCCGGCGATTTGACGCCCACGCGCGTCCGCGATCTTTTGGGCGCTTTCTTGTTTAAATCCGACGATTTATCCAAGAAGGTCGAGGTTTTGAGCGGTGGCGAGAAAAACCGCCTTGCCCTCATCAAAATGCTGCTCGCGCGCGCCAACGTGTTGCTTTTGGACGAACCGACCAACCACTTGGATATGGGTTCTCGTTCCGTTTTGGAAGCAGCGCTCGCCGACTACTCCGGCACCATCGTCCTCATCAGCCACGACCGCCACTTCATCGACGGCGTTTGCGACGAAGTTTGGGAAGTCGCCGACGGACAAATCACGCCATTTATGGGCGGTTACAGCGAATACGAAGCACGCGTTCAGGCCGGCGATCGTCCAGATCCGTTGCCACTGCGCAACCAGCCGAAAAAGCCTAAGCCGAAACCAGCTCCGGAGCCAGAACCGCAAGTCGTTTCAACGACTTACAAATCCAAAGAAGATAAGCGTCGCCAGGCGGAAGCGCGCCAACTTCTCTCTCGCGAAACAAAAGGTTTGCGCCAGGCGATTGAGCAAACGGAAACGCAAATCGCGAAATTTGAAGAGGAATTAGAAGCTCTGCGCGCTGAACAAGCAGATCCTGCGCACTACAGCGATCCTGAGCGCGTTCGCACCGTAGCGAAAGAAGCGACGCGCATCGAAAAAGAACTCGAAGACACCTACGCCCGCTGGACCGAGCTGCAAGCCGAACTCGAGGCCAAAATCTCCGAATCAGATCTTTCCTAAATACCCTTTAATTCTCGCGCGTTCTGCGCACATTTCATCAAACAGCAGGCAAAAAAAACGCCCCGCAACCAACGTTACGGAGCGTGAAGCGCAAACGCGCAGACGAATTACTCGCCTTCAGCGCAGGCACCAACGGGGCAAACAGCCACGCAAGCGCGATCGCCACCGCGCTCGGCGCACTCGGTGCACTTGTCAGCGTTGACTTCGTAGTGATCGGCACCTTCAAAGATGGCTTCGTTCGGGCATTCGCCAGCGCAACCGCCGCAGCTGATGCAATCGTCAGAAATGATGGTCTTGGCCATGATGAAACTCCTGGAAAAAGGCCCCCACGGGCCGCGGGCACGTAGAGTGCCAGAACACCTTGCAAATCGCAACCTTGTTCTCGAAGAGCATTCTTTGATCTGTTAGAAACTCGCTCACAGCCTCTGTTTTGAAAGAGATTCAGATGAATATCGCCGACTTTCGAACAGCGCCGTTTGCAGAGCAATGCGCCATCATCGATCACGCGCTGGCCACCGGTGAACCAATCGATGCGCTGTTTGCCGAAACGCTGGTGCTCGTAGACAAAGCGCCGCTCCAGCATTTTTTGAACAAATCTCGCGACAATTCATTTGTAATCAGCCGAATTTATTCAGAATTTCAAAATCTTGATGACCGCACACTCGCAGCGATTTTTGAAACCGTTTTTAAGAATTGCACACCAGATTACGAAGTAAATACAGAGGCAGTATTCTCGCGTGCAGATGAAATTTTATTAAAGAAATCCATCACTTATAGTGATTCTCTCTATTTTGAACTGCTCGCATGCTGCGTAGCGGCACCTCAGATTTTTGAACTTCGCCGACCACAAGCCACTGCCTTGTCGCTGACCACACTCAAGCACGTCAGCCCCAAAATATTTCAAACGCTGGGTGAGCGCGCAGAATCGACGGCGAAGTCCACAAAAGATGTTTCGCAACTCAGCGACGCTGTCTTTTTTTCTTTGCAAAATCAATCACTTAAGCGACTTCTTCAAAACGACACGCCAGCGTTTCAAGCGCGCCGCGCGAAGTTTGCGCATGATCTTTGTGAATCGCTTGCGCACACCCCCAAGTCACTTTCTGAAGAACGCGCAGAAGCGATTCTTTCAAAGCAAATCTATATAGATATCGGGCATTTTCAGGCAGAGCTCCTTCAAAACGCCGACGACGCGGAGGCGACAACTTTTCGACTGACCCTCAAGCGTGATGCACAAAATCAACCGTTTATTCGCGTAGAGCATGACGGAAATCCCTTTGATGCTCGGGACTTACAAGGTCTGCTTTCGATTGGTCAATCCACCAAAGATGCGCAGCACATCGGTCGCTTTGGCGTGGGATTCAAATCGGTCTACGCAATCAGCAATCGCCCGCAGGTTTTTTGCGACATGTACGCATTTGAAATCGCGGCGCATTCGCTTCCCCGCCCTGTCGCAAATCCCGAAAAAACATCGGCGTGGACTCGATTTATCTTACCCATCAAACCTGAATTGAGCCTCGACGCCATTGCACAACGCGCCATGGAATTACCCATCGCGCTGCTGCTTACACTTAAAAATATTCGAAACATTGAGCTCGATATTTTGGGCACGCAGGAGCACCGAACAGCAACGCCGATAGGACCGCACGAAATTCTGCTTTGTGATGGCAAAGAAAAGACGCGATTTGTCACATGGCACCAAGACAACGTGCTCGTCGCAGTTCCTGAATCTGAAATAAAATCAGCAGGTTATATTCCTTTCGCGCTTCCCCGTAAAATGCCAGCGCTTTATGCATTTTTGCCCATTGAAGCAGAGCCGTCGCTTCCATTTTTGTTGCAGGCTCCGTTTGAGCTTCAGGTGGATCGCGAGCGATTGGACTTTCAAAAGCCACAAAACGCGCAGGCGCTCGAAAAAGCCGGTCAAGCCCTGGCGCAGCTGGCTGGTTATTACGCAGAAAATGGACGTTTTTCAGCGCTTGAAACACTGCTCCAGCATTTCTCGCGAACGAAAAATTCGTTTAAGCATCTGATTTTTAAGGGATTTCAAAAGAGCTTTTACGAAGTTCCTTGGCTTCGAACATTTAATGGCGGTCCATTTTTACGTTCGGCAGATGCAATTCTCTGCTCTTCACCGAAATTTTCGCAACTATTTGATTTTATTAGAATTAATGGCAAGCAGCTCGTTTCTCCACCAAATGAGCTTTGGCCGCTTGCTCAATCGCTCAATGTGCCAGTGGTGACAGCGAAATCACTTCAAGATGCGCTTAAAAATCACAAGCTGAGTACACCTCAAGCGATTGAACTTGCCCGATTTATTTTAGAAAACAAGAAAGATCCGGCGATTTCAGATTTTTGCGAACTCTCAATTTGGCCAGCGCAATCTCAAGCCGAATCAGAAAAACTCTGCAATCTCTACGCAGCACCTCAAAATTTGCAGTGGCTCGCCTGCGCGCGCAAAACAATCTCCAGTGAAATTTCACAATTTCTATTCAAAAATCCTGAATTATTTTCGGCACTTTGCAATCTTGGCTTACACGAATTCACGCCACAAGATGCACTTTCTGATCTGACGCATGAAGCGTCGGCGAATCTCATTCGCTCGGCAAACCGTGAAACAGTAAGTGAACAACTGATTTCATGGCTAAAAACGCTTCCGCCAAGCACGATTTCGCCTTTCGCTGCTGCACTTGCGCGTTCTTGCTGGTTTGCCACCCAAACGGGTGAACTTGCAGCGCTGAAAGGCGAACATGCCGCATTTTTGCCGCCAACCGACGAACTTTTGGCTGCGCTCACACTTTTGTGTCCTAACGCGCTGCTAAAGGTAAATTCCAATGATTTCAGGCTGTTTCAATCTTTAGGTGCAGCACAATTAACGATTTCTCGCTGTCTCACCAAACCGTTAATCTTTCAGATTGCAAACTCGCACAGCGATTTAGGATTGCTCTACAACTTTATTTCCGAGCAATCTCAAGAACTTACACAGCGAGACCAAGAAGCGCTCGCGCACGCTCCTATTTTTGAAGCAAGCGACGGTGAACGCCATTCGCTTGTGGGTGAAAAGGCAGCATTTGACGCCGATGACGATTTGCGAACGCTTTTTCCGAACGGACCGTGGATTTCGCCCAAATGTCGGGCATGTGCAGCGTGTGCAGTCCCTGGCGTAGCAACGGTTGAGCCCACAGATTTGGCTCTTGCGCTTTTAGGCGAGCCTGAAAGAATCGCGCAACTTATTAAAACTAAAAGCGAATTCGAACTCGCGAATTATTTTTTGGCGCATCCGGTCGATCAAGCGCGCGCGCATCGCTTGGCCACAGCTGAGATTTGGTCTGCCAGCGACGGTTCGCTGCAAAAACTCACGAATTTGCGCATGCCCGCTCAGAATGAAGCGCTTTCGCCTGCTTTCGAATCCGCGCTCCAGCTCATGCAGACCGAAACGGAAACGCGCATTGAACCCAGCGCTTTTGCGCTCGCAGCGGCGCTCGGGTTGGAAAATTACCTGCGCCGAGCCTCGACTTCGCTCATCGACGCACTTTTGATGCGTGATCCAGAGCCACTGCCGGACGTTGTTTTTGATGCTCTGACTGAAGCCGTCCACGAGCTGTCGGCGAATGAACGCGACTGGATAAAAGCGAGCGCGATTTGGCCAACAGAAGACGGCGCAACTCGTCCACTTGGCTCTTGGAAAGATTCTTTAATCAATTCCGCATGTTATCGTTGTTCGCATGCGTATTTTCAGTTTTTCTCGCACAGCTCACGCCATTTGCTCGCAGCTCAATTTGCA
>JAZUEA010000280.1:0-3389 GCA_045639945.1 Myxococcota bacterium | reverse complement strand
CATGTACCCGTGAAAAAGAATAACTCCGCGATTTCATTAGGTCTTTTGGGGCTTTCCCTCGGTACGCTGCTCTCCCTGGGCTGCGACGATAAGCCAATCCTTCCTCCGTGTGAGTCGAATGAGGATTGCGCTGATTCGTATTTGTGCGTTGCGTACACATGTGTACCCCCTGATCCCTGCGGCTCCGGTATCTTCACATTTAATGAAAGACTTCCGGATCAGAAGAAAGCGGGGAACTCGGAGCTCTACTATTACTGTGAGGATGCAGAAGGGCATCAGGCTAACAGAGAATGCATGCCGTCTGCGTCGCTGAAAGTGCTGCAAGGCTCTGATGGCCACTCTGAGAGCGTGCTGGTCTCGAAGTACAGCAATGATCAGGATTTGGATCCGCTGGATTTGCGAGGTGATTTCTACGATTCGCCGGTTAAGAACAACAATCACGGTTCTCGTGATTTGTTAGGCGTTTACGTTGAAAGCCGCTTGCGTTTGGATCCAGGTTCCTCTGAATGTGCTGCGATGCTGAAGTTGTGGCCCACGCCCACTACGATGGCTAAGCTCTGCATCGGCGGTAACAAGATCGGTTTCCAGCAAGACTCTTTCGGTAAGCGCAGTACTAATTTCCAACTTCAAGGTTTTAAAGAGTTCTCATTTGAGGACTATCACACTTACCGCTTTGTCTACATTCCGGCAGGCGCGGATGCTGGTTTGACCTCTGCTGCTGGCAATTATGAACTTTGGATTGATGATGTCTTGCAAAGGACAATGCAGCCTTCTGAGTTCGAGCCGCTGCCTGTAAGCAAGTACGAAGATGGTGCGCCGCTCTTTGGCTTAACTGCCAATAATAACGGTACGTTATACATTGACTTTATGCGTTGGGGCTGCGAGCCAAATGGTGGTTACTGCATCCCGAAGTTGCAAGATGACGATTTAGATTGTCAGACTGGTCGTGCAATTACTGCTTGCTCAGGTCACGCTTCCTTCACTGAAGTATGTGATGGCATCGACAACGACTGCGATGGTCTGGTCGACGAAGATTTCACAAGCACTTTTGAAGATGGCGAGCCGATCGCTTTGGACGATCCTCGCTTTAATAATAAGAATAAAAAGTATTATCTCGGTGATATTTGTAAGATCGATAACAGCCCTTGCACAGAAGCACGTGTCATTTGTGATCCCAATGACAATAAAAAGCTCATGTGTGCGGCTGCTTATGATGGCAAGCCTTACACGGGAATTCCGTCGCCGAAGAGCCCTGATTGGAACCCTGCCAGTGTCGCTAGGGATTTAACGATTCCTCAAGAAGAACTTGAAAATTTGTCTCCCAGTGCACGTCTTCTGAAATTACTGAAGAATGAGCCGTGCGATAACATTGATAATAACTGTAACGGTTACATCGACGAAGTTTACTTCTTGAATGGTGGTGGCGTCGGACTCAAAGATGGCGATACCAGAGATGCTGAAACGAGATATTTGAAAGACTCGTGTGGCACGGGTGCATGTGAAGGCGGCCATGTCGTCTGTAACATGAACTATGACTATGAGAACATTGATCCAAGTGTTCCGCCGTTGACTTGTGATACTTGGTCGACCAACCGTTTGGCGTTTGAACTCTGTGGTGATGGCGTCGACAACAACTGCAACGGTCAAACCGATGAAGGGTTTGACGAGGATAATGATGGTTATCAGTCTTGTTCGGCTCTTGGAGCGGATTTCAATGACTGTGATGACTCGAACCCGAATGTTTATCCCGGAGCAGAAGAGATCTGCGATGGCATCGACAACAACTGCAATGGCAAGATCGACGAGAATCCGCTGTTCGATGCTGATGGTGATGGTTATAAGATCTGTGTGTCTGTCGATGAAAATGGCATGACAATTGCCAAAGACTGTAATGATAACGATAAAACCATCTATCCTGGTGCGCCTGAAAGATGCGATCGTAAAGATAACGACTGTGATGGCATCACAGATGAAGGCTTTGATAAAGATAACGATGGCTTCTATCCATGTTGCGCATTTGAGAATGGTAGGCAGCCTGATACTTGTCCTGAATTAGACTGCGACGATACGAATCCTGATATCCATCCCGGTGCAGAAGAAATCTGTGATGGACTTGATAACAACTGTGCATTCGGCATTGATGAGCTTTTTGTAAAGCACTTTGAAGAAGGTCCGGACAAGGGTTGGCCGATGGATGCCAACGGCGAAAAACTTGACTCTCGGACAAGTACCGCAGGTCTGATTTACAACCAACCTGATCTGGAAACGGGTGAATGGAACAACTGTGGCGCATGTGGCGTTAAGTGTGATCCTGCAAATGCAATCGGTGCTCACTGTGAAAACGCTGTTTGTGTCTATGATTCTTGCAATGATGGCTTTAGCGATCTTGATGGCAAAGTCGAAAATGGCTGTGAATTCGGCCTTCAATGCACTTATGCAACAGTTGGTGCGTCTTATGTAAATGTGAATGAGGCTTGCACCAAGCCCATGTATAATGATCCTGATCTGGCGCACTGCGCTTGCGCAGGTACTTATCGCTGCTTGAACAATCCTGCTAACGCAGACAACCCTGTTTGGGTTGAATGCATTGTGAACAATGACCATGAAGGTGCTACTGTTCCGCCGGAACTTTGCTCAGATAAGCGTAATACAACAAACACCGAAGAGATTTGTGACGGCAAAGATAACAACTGTGATGGTTTGATTGATGAGCCGTTCAGGAATGCAAATGGTGTTTATGCCTTAGATCCGAATCACTGCGGTGCATGTGGCCGTTCTTGTTCCTTTGGTCCAAACGATCACGTTGCAAAATACACATGCACAGTTGCTCCGAATAATCCGCAGTTAACTGTTTGTGGCATCGCTGAGTGTGAACCTGGTTACTTTGACAGAGATCCAAATGTACCTGGTTGTGAAACTGCTTGTGTTGTTGCTGCAGATTTTCCGCCTTCATGCCTCTTGCCGGGTGCAAAGTGTGATACCAGCTGTGATGGCATTGATAACGACTGTGATGGTCTGATTGATGAAGATGTTGATTTCAAGAATGATTCCAACAACTGTGGCTTCTGTGGCAATAGTTGCACATCGTTAGAGCTCCACAAAGAAGGTACATGCTCAGAAGGTCAATGCCGATATAATGTACAAACTGACGGCTGTATGACCGATTGGAAGGAATGCGACCACAATACTTCTAACGGTTGTGAAGTGGATCTTCTCAATGTTGCGTCTTGTGGTGCTTGTCCTGCAGATCAAGGTGATTGCAACTGTACTGCGAGTACGAGCGAACTTATTGCGATGGGCGGAATATGCCCGACTGATAGAATCATTCACCGTGCGAACAGTTGCTCAAAGAGCAGTTCTGTTTATGAATGCCGTTGCGGTGACAACCC
>JAZUEA010000279.1:0-8949 GCA_045639945.1 Myxococcota bacterium | reverse complement strand
TCAAACGCCTGAAAACCAGAATCCATCGCAACAGGACGAGGTTTGCGCGTCAAAGTGGGAGTTGGTGCAGGTTGAGCAGCTACAGGCTGCGGCGAAGCTTGGCGAACAGGCGCAGGTGCAGCTTGAGGCACGGGCGCAGCTTGTCGCATTGCTTGAGGCGGCGGAGACATGGGTTGAGAAAACGGCGAAGCTGCCGGCACTTCAGAATCTTCATCCAGTGAAACGTCGACTTCTTGCGCCGCGACAAAGCGAACGCCACCGTCCTCCTCGTCTAACACCATTTCACCGGCAACGGTTTCGTCCATTCCGTCGTCGTCATCGTCGAAATCGCGATAATCAACCATGTCAAGCCTCACTCAAAAAAGATAGGAATTCTAAACGATACAAGCTGATACGCAAGAGGCTTGCGCGGATTTGGGGACTGCTTCGTTTGTGAGTTGACGCGCTTTGGGCTTTTCCATAGATTCGCTCGACCAAAAAGGATCGCCTGCATGATGTTTAAAAAATCTTATCTTTTCGCAGTGTTAGCGCTCGCGTTTTGTGCCTGCGACAATTCGACCAGCAACTCGGACAGCGACAGCGATGGCGGCACCAGCTTCTGCAATGAAAACGAAACGCGCTGCCACAACAACACACCAGAAATCTGCCAAAATGGCCGGTTCATGCAAGGCGAGCCCTGTGGCGAAAACTCAATCTGCGAAAACGGCGCCTGCCGCCCCAAACAGATTTGCGAACCTTCCGAAAGTCGCTGCATCAGCAACAAATTGCTCGAACAATGCTCAAGCGACGGCACGCACTTTGACCAAATTCCCTGCGAAGAACAGTGCAGCGCGTACGGCAGCATCGCAGTTTGCGGTCAACTGACCTGTATTCCGGGCGAGCGAACCTGCAACGGCAGCGAAATTGTTGTGAAATGCCGCGATGATGGCTCGCAGTTCGATTTCGTTGAGCGCTGCAACGGCGCCCAGACCGGCCAAGAATGCGACCGCGGAACCTGCGTGCCACTCTGCGAAATCAACGAAAAACTCCGCACAAACGTTGGTTGTGACTACTGGGCCGTCGACTTGGACAACGCTTTTGTGCCTGGTGGTTACGACTATTTGGACGCCTCCGCCGAACAATTCGCAGTAGTGGTTTCCAACCCGCACAGCACGTTCACAGCAGAAGTCACAATTTTGGACATCGACGGCGAAGTCATGTCTGCGTTGGTACCACCACTCGGCCTCAAAATTTTCAACTTGCCGCGCAAAGACGTCGACGGCACGGTGCAGGGTTACTTGAGCTACCGCGTGCGCAGCTCAATTCCAATCGTGGCTTATCAATTCAACCCGCTCGACAACGAAGACGTTTTCTCCAACGACGCTTCCCTGCTCCTGCCCAGTCACGTGTTGGGTGAGCGGTATTTGGTGATGACGCGCGAGCAAAGTTTCGACAATTTGCGCGGTTACGTCACCGTTGTGGGCATTGAAGAAGAGCCTACGCAGGTCACGATTACCGTTTCTGCACAAACGCAACCCAGCGAAACAATTCCGCTTTTGCATCCAGGCGAATCGTACACCACGCTTTTGCACCAGTACGAACTCATCAATATCGAAACTGGCGCACCAGGCGCAGATCTCACCGGCACTCTTGTTGAATCTTCAGCACCAGTCGTGGTTTTTGGTGGAAACGAAGCGGGAAACGCCCCCAACACCAACCACTGCATTGGCATCGATCCCGATCGAGGCTTTGGCGTTTGCGAATACGACCCAACAGTGCGCTGCGAAAACAACTACACATGCAACGACGCCGGCTTTAACACTTGCTGCGCCGACCACCTAGAACAGCAGCTCTTTCCTATTGAAACGTGGGGCACGCGGTACGTTGCCACCAAGAGTTTCGACCGCGGATTAGAAGACGACTACTGGCGAATCTTGGCCGCTGAAGATGGCACCAAAATCGAAACCAATCCCGTACAAGCTGCAATTCCCGTTTTGAATGCCGGCGAATGGTTTGAATTTGGCAGTCGCGAGCACTTCGAAATCCGCGCCAATAAACCAATTTTGGTTGGTCAATTCTTAGCTGGCGAGCAAGCTCCCAATCCGAACTTGCAATCAGAAATCGAACCAGGAGACGCAGGCACCGGAGATCCAACGTTTATTTTAGCCGTACCAGTCGAGCAATTTCGTAAAGAATTCGTGTTCTTAGCGCCCGACAAATACGCCTATGACTACGTGAACATCATCGCACCGGTTACTGCAAACGTCGTGTTCGACGAATCCAGTTTTTCAGCGCTTTGGGAACCCGTAGGTGACACAGGTTGGCAAACCGCGCGATTCCCCATCAGCGACGGCACGCACTTCCTTGAAGCATCCGAGCCCATCGCCGTCGTCGTGTATGGCTATGATCAATACGTCTCGTACGGCTATCCCGGCGGACTGAATTTGGATGTTGTGGATGCTGCTGAAATTGAGATGAAAGAGAAATAAAATCGGAGAGTTGCGTTAAATTACGCAGCTTTTTTGCGAGACCAAGCGCGAAGCCAAGAACCATCCAATTCCGCAATTCGTTCCGCTGCATCGCGCTCAATCAGCGAAACTTCCCCATCCGGCGATTCTGCAATCGCCAAGCCACCACGCTCCAAAAGTCCCTGAACTTCTTCTGAAACTTCCAGATACGGCACGTGACCATCGCGGCTCACAAAATAGAACATTTTCGGGCCGTTCCAGCGCTTGTTGTACGATCCGGTCTGCGCAATTTGTTGAACCCGCAAAGCACATTCGCGCGCTTCAATCTCAGCTTGGCGCTGACGTTCGCGCTCTTTGTCGCGCGCACGCTGAAGCTTTGCCTCTTCAGCCGCCGCCGCTTCTTTGGCAGCTTTTTCGGCTTCTAAGCCTTCGCGACCTTTTGCCTTGTGCTCGACGCGTTGCTCATGCGCCGCTTTTTTCGCCGCTTTTTTGTCGACCACACCAGCTTTTAGCAGCTGATCCCGGAGCGAACCCGCCATGAAAACTCCTTCATAAAACCGCATCAAGAAGATGGCGCACTCTAACGGGTGATCAGGCAAAAAAAAAGCCCGTTCGATTGAACGGGCTGATTGCCTAACTGGCGATTTTGTGGGCGATACTGGATTTGAACCAGTGACTTCTTCCGTGTGAAGGAAGCACTCTTCCGCTGAGTTAATCACCCAAACGACGCCGCGAGTTTTACCAGACCTTTTGATATAATGCAAGATGTTTTTTTAATCGTCTCGTGATAAACCAAAAAAATGCATACTTTTTTAGCCTTACGACCGAAGCAGTGGATCAAAAACGCTTTCGTTTTCGCCGCCCTGGTGTTCTCGCGAAAGCTCACCGATTCCGACGCAATTCTCCATAGTTTGTGGTGTTTTGCAGCATTTTGCGCGACCTGCAGCTCCATCTACCTCGTCAACGACGTGGCTGATTACGAGCGAGATCGCCATCACCCCAAAAAGTGCAAACGCCCCATCGCATCCGGAAAAGTTTCGCGACCTTTCGCGCTTACAATGTCCGGTTGCCTTGTGATTTTGGGCCTAACAGCCGCTTGGTCACTCAATTTCGCCACCGGCATGGCGCTCTCCATCTACTTCGTCATGAATCTGGGCTACACGTTCAAGCTCAAAAACACAGTGCTTTTGGACGTGTTCATCATTGCCATTGGATTTCTTTTGCGGGTCATTTCCGGCGCTTTCGCCATCAAGGTTGGCGTGAGTCCATGGCTTTTGATTTGCACACTTTTCATCGCCTTGTTTTTGGCTTTCTGCAAACGCCGCCACGAATTAGAAAGTTTGGGCAACAATGCATCTGAGCACCGCGCCAATCTCAGCGCGTACTCCATTGGATTTATTGATAAAATCATTTCCGCGCTTACGGCAATGACCACCATGAGCTACGCGCTCTACACGATCGATCCTGGCGTCGTTAAACATTTGGGCACCGACGGCCTCATCATCACCGTTCCCATCGTGCTCCTCGGCATCTTCCGCTACCTTTACCTGGTCCACCAAAAACACCAAGGCGGTTCACCAACCGAGCTCGTTTTAACCGACCGTAGTTTACAAGGCGTCATCGCGCTCTACATGGTCGTGGCGATTTTGCTCATTTACTTCAATGTGCAACTTGGTCTTTCTATCAACACACACTGACAGCGTTTTTCGACTTCACTCCTCGCCCCTCACCCATTTTCATTTCAATTTCAAAAAATAATTTCAAAAGAGTTACGCGAACCCCTTGCCGACCCCTGCTTTGCGCGTTACGTTCTTTCGCGGATTTGCCCAGCGGACTGCTGGCCACGGACAGCGACCGTTTTATGGTCGCAAGGAGTGACAGATGAGCGTTGAATTCAAAGGTTTGACTCCTTCTAGCGCACTTGAAGAGCGCGTGACCCAGAAGCTCGACAAGCTCGAGCACCGTCTCGGCGAAAAGATCTCTTTCAAGGTGAAGCTCGACAAAGAAACGAACACGCTTCACAACTGTGCCATCCGCTGCAGCGCCGCTGGCCAGGATTTTAACGCCACTTCGAGCGACGCCGATTTGATCAAGGCCGCCGACGAAGCCATGTCCAAGCTTGAAAAGCAGATCAACAAGACTCTCGATCGCCACGACCGCAAGGGCCAAGATTCGATCCGCACGGCTCCGCCGAAGATGATCGAGCCCGAAGTCAGCGACGACTAATTCGCACTTTGCCCATACTCAAGCCCGCTTCACGCGGGCTTTTTTGTGCCTGTCACTTTTCCGACTCTGTTTTTGAATTCAATATTTTCAGCCAGTTACAAACGAGCCAGAGATTTCAGCACACTTATTCAAAGCACCATTTTTCTAAAAAGCCAATCACTTCAACAAGTTACAAGAATTTCCGTTTCAAAAACTTTAGGCAATAAAAAAGCCCGCCAAATGACGGGCTTTCAGGGCTTACGCCCTTAGGCACAGAGGCAATCAGGCGCGCTTGGTGACGCAACCGTCGCGCAAGCAACGGGTGCAAACGACCATACGCGTGGGCTTACCATTGACTTCAGCCTTAACACGCTGAAGGTTGGGTTCCCAAACCTTCTTGGAGCGGTTGTTGGAGTGGCTGACTTTGTTACCAACCTGACGACCTTTGCCGCAAATATCGCATCGACGCGCCACGGTGAATCTCCTTAGAACTATGCCCTCGCGGGCGCCCGTCCGAAATTGGACAGGACGTGGCGCCTGCCATGCAGGTCCACTGTAAAAGATTAACGGTGAAAAACTTCACCCAACAAATCGCGCACCCGACAGGATTCGAACCTGTGACCTACGGCTCCGGAGGCCGGCGCTCTATCCAGACTGAGCCACGGGTGCAAACGCGAAAGCAGCTTTTAATGGATTCCCCTGCCTCGCGCAAGATTCTTTTTCAAAAGAATCGAAATAAAGCGTTCACTTGCAATTATCGATGGACGAGACGAAGGACAAAACGTTGGAGTAAACGCTACGTGTTTTCTCGTCGTTTGGGCAACCGGTGCTGCCCAGCTCGCGAACACCGTGATTCAACGCCGCAAACGCAGCAACTGCAGGAAAATCGCTGACGCGCAATCCCTTGGTTCCCATGCATGCAGACGGCGAACCAGCCGCAATCGAAGGCTCAAAATGACCAAACGTTGTACCAGCCGGCACAGCAACGGCGACCATGCGGTACTTCAAACCAGGCTTCAGTTGGACAGCAACCATCGGCGGCAGCTTTACTTCGCCGTTTGCCTCAGTTTCAAAGTCCAACATGACGCGACCGTCTTCTGCGACCGAATAAAGTCGAACTTTTGCGGGTAAGTTGGTCGAAAGCGTGGGCACAAATTCTTCACCGGCGCAAAGCTCCATTTGGCTGTCAACCGCGGACATGCCAAACGAAACTTCCAAGCCTGTAGAACCCGTCTTACGGCCACCAGGCAAAAAGCCCATGCTGCGGTCACTTAACGTTGACGCGGCGCGCTCTTCACAGCTTTTCACACCAAGCGCCAAAGGGCTAAACGTAACCTTCTGAAAAGACTTAGTTTTTTCGCCATCAGACAAGAATGGTGTAAATGCGCACTGCGCACCATCCATTGAAAGATAGCCGCCCAAATGCTGGCAATTGGATTCGCTGAGCGTCACGCCATTGAGCGATTCCAAAACACGTGCTTTGAGTCGGAATGCGACGCTTCCTGCATCGCCGCCTTTTTCAGAAGAAGGCAAATCCACGCACAAGCGTGAATTTCCACGTTCTTTTTGAAGCGAAGTGCGCAAATTTTTGAGCGAAGCATCAAGCTCTTCAGACGCCTTCTTAAATTGCGCGTCTACCGCCTCAATTTCTGATTCGCTCAAAAACGCAAATGTGCACGCGGTTTCAAGGTCAACTTCGTAAGTTGGCTGGTAGTAACTAACATCGACCTTGGAGCTCAAAAGCGCTAATTTCGCCTGATTGCATTTAAGCGCCAAACTTTGCAGCAAGTTCTGACGAGCGTTTTCCTGCGCTTCGCGAATTGCATCAGCTTTGTTGGTGCCGTGTCCCATGCCGCGGGCTACTTGCCAACGGCCAGAACGCGGTGTTTCGTACTTGCATTCGTTCGAAAAAGTTGATGGCGCTTGCACTTGCATTGTGTTTGCTTGCTGAGTCTCTGAACGAGAGCAACCCAATGCGCAAAACGCTAAAAGAGGAATGAACTTAGAGAACTGCATTGATCTCACTTGAGGCTGGACTTGGCGGCGGCTTCAAGAGCGCTGTTCTTAATGAAGGCCAAAACCTTGGCGCGATAAACACGGCGACCAGGCTGCTGATCTTCGTCGACCAAGTACTTTTCTGACTTCACGAACGATGACAAACCTTCAACAGCGCGCTGAATTTCGATGTTACCCGTTTTGGCCGTAGTTCCATCTTCCTTCAAAGTCTGAACAATCTTGCTATTGGTGCTGATCTTTTCGCCCAAATAACGAAGGACTTGGATGCGCGCTTCGTAGTTCGCCTGGTCGCGAGCCAAGGATTCATCATCGGTCCAACTGGAAACGCCACAGAAGTAAATGCCATCTCGGCGCTGTGGCAGATTCTCACACCAATCGTTGCCGTTGACGCTGCTCGACGCTGAGTCGGAACCAAGCGTGTAGCCAACGCGGTAGGCGAAGAATGCCGGACGATCGAACTGGATAGATTTTTTCCAGCTGAAGCCATCTTTGTAATCAACACCACCCACTTTTTGAGCGGAAAGGCCAGCGTTGTTTGCAGCATCAGCGGCGTAAGAAATGCTACCTGTACCTTGGATGAATTCAGCAATGTAACGCGACGGGCAACCCAAAGAATCGCAGCAAGCACGGAATCCAGCGGGATCTTTCACATTTGCGACCCAACGCTCACCTTGTTTGTACTGCACACGAACCAAGCTCGACTCAGAGGAGTTGGCGCCAGCATTAAGCGACTTCACCGGAATTTGCAGGCCAGCCGAAGCCTGTAGCGAAGCCTGGTAGTATTCGTCGTAATCAATGCCAGCACCGTCAATCTTTTGGATCTCAAAGTAAGAAGAGCATTCGTGCTTCTCAGCAGAAGTTTCGTCGATATCGGATGCAGATAAGTTGTCAGCAATAAATCGTCCCAAATACAAACTGGGATCGGAATCAATCACTGTTCGCATGTAAAAATTCTTTTTGACAGCGAGCGGCGAAGGCGGATCAGGAATAGAAACACTTTGCTGCGTTCCAGCTCCACCACAAGCAGTAAGGGCAAGAGAAGCCAACAAGAAAAGGCGCTTCATGATTAACTCCAAATGTTTAAATAAACTGAAAAGCAACACGAGAAATCGCGTGCAAATGAACGATGCCTAAACGAAGCCAGCCGATTTTTATTCAAAAAAATTTACCGAAACCAACATAACAAGAAAAGTGCCTTCTAAGCGATCTTGCTGTAATTTTCCGCGCTATGAAATTAGCTGCTTTTTTGCTCTCTCTTTTATTGCTCCCTCGCGCGGATGCTCTTGCACAATCAACGCCGCTTTATTTGGCAGGCCAAGAAAACACGCTGGTCGGTCAATGCAATGACACCGAAGAAGGTCTAAAAGTAAAAGGCCCGTGCCTGATTGCAGAAACGTTTGGAAACGGCGTTCTTCGAGCGAGATTTCCGATAAGAATCAAGAACTTATCGACTACGCTTGTCATTCACGGTGAAATTTCAGGTGCAACGCAAAAAAATCCAGGAAAACTGAATGGCCTTGCGCTTGAGATCAACGGCTTGCGCGCGCGATTTGTGGTCTACAAAAACGGAAAAGCTTCTCCGCTCGAGAGTTACGGCCGTTTATTGTCGCTGCCATCCGGCTTGGTCGAAGTCAAAGTTTCCGTTTTTGGCAGCATTGCCATTGCAGAATTTGTTCAGGCAGATCGCCCCGGTCAACCCGCTTTGGGAACCGTTGCAACCCTGAAAGCACCGACCAATCCAGGACATCCGGGCATTGCATCACACACAACCAAAGGTTGGATGACATCACTCACCATGCGCAACGCGTGCACGCCTTTAGACGCCAGCGCGCTGGAACCCGAGACGCCGCAAAGTGATTTTGTGCTTGTCTTTCCGCCCAATGTTTATCCGCGAGAGCGACCGGGAGTGGCCTGGCTCGAAAATCGGCCGAAAGACGAACACAACATTTATCGCTTTGACACACAGGGTTTGGAAAGCGTGTTTTGCGAAGGGCAAACGCAGCCACCAGTTGGATTTTTGACCGAATTGCCGTGGAAATATTTGGATCGGCATTTCATGGTTCAGCGCAACGTGCCACCCACGCGAACCACAACCGGAATTCGCACCGACTTAAGCTACAAAGATCCTGCAATGATTGAGGAAATGCTTAAGGCTTGGCATGCGCTTGCTCCTGATTTGACACGGCTTGAAAAAATCGGAACGTCGCACGAAGGTCGGCCACTTTGGGCGATTTACATTGGCGAAGAACCCACAAATACACGTGGACGACCGACTTTTTTG
>JAZUEA010000278.1:0-2948 GCA_045639945.1 Myxococcota bacterium | reverse complement strand
GATCGCGGAATGTTCGGGCATAGCTCACGGCGTAGCCAGGTCCAGCACGGCACTTCAATAGAGCCGCGATTGTTAGATCGCGGAATGAGCTCGGCTGCAAGCGAACGAAAAGCAAGGCTTTTTCAGCCAATTTTCGAGCGGTCCTTTTTCAAGGAGCCAAGCGCAGCCAAAAACGCGCACTTTTTAAGCCGAGAATGCGCACAAAGCAAGCAAATAAGCACATGCGAGCGGATCCCGGGAAAAAAAGAGCGATGAGGCGCTCGAAAGAAAATGTTCAGTTGTCAAAGAACAGCAAACTGCCAAAGAGGCTAAACGATGATGACATGGCGCTCAGGATGACTATAAGCCAAGCCAAGCGTTTCAATCGCGGCATCACCACGACCATCCTCTGGACCCATATCAACTATCAAAATCTGATCTTCGTTTGTATTAATCACTTCACGAAGTAATGAACGAAGCTTGATTTTTTCGCAATCACTCAAAATACATCGAAAAACCGAGTATTGTAAGTGATCACCAAAACGCCGCATAACCTTAAAAGTCTTGCGAAGACGCTTTTGATCGCAAATGTCATATGCAATCAAATAGATATTACGCATGGTGAATGAACTCGTTAACGTGTCACAAATTCAGGGAATTCACTAATTTCCCCTAAAAGGAAACGAGCAAGCAAACGCGCTTGAACAAATAAAACGCGTCGATAACTAATGCTATATTGAAATATTGGATGCTTGATAAGCTGATCCATACGACGCTCATACGTTTGAATAACCTTTTTTCGCGCCGTTTTTTCCAATGTGACACCAAAAGAATTCTGTATAAAATCCGATGGTTTAACCACACCCGTATTCACACATTGCAGAACAACAGAATCCGCAACGAGCGGACGAAACTCCTCCATTAAATCCAATGCCAAGCCACAACGACCATAACGAGGTTGATGATAAAAACCCAATAATGGATCAAAACCAGCAAATGATACTGCTAATGTAAGATCCTTTGTTAAAAGTCCGTATGTATATGAAAGCAACGCATTGATTGGATCCTTCGGAGGTCGACGATTGCGATGCTCAAAATGAAAATAGGATTTATTTTCATTCGGTTGCTTCAACATCCCCGAAAATTCAGAGAAATACAGACGCGCAGCATTGCCCTCAATGCCTAAGAGCGAGTCTAAACTCTGCGCATTACGCGCTTCACGCAAAGACGCTTGCAAGCCATCTAAAACTTCACGCGGTACATCAGTGTGATTACGACGCAACATCGTTCTGCAATTTGTAATTTTTGCAGAAACAATGCGACGCGCGAATTTTAAACAAAAATCTCGATCTTCCGCTGCACGAAATTGCGCACGCCTTAACTCAATATTCTTGTGTGGCAAGCCTTCAGAACGCCCACTAAGCCAACCACCAGAAGAGAAAAACCCGATCGGAATATTCGCATCAGAAAGCTCGCGAATCACTGCACTGGTTAAAGAAACATTACCGTAAATGAGAAGCTGCGAGATCTCATTTAAACGAACATTCTGAATTATTTCGCCCTGTTCCGCTCCTCGACGAGGCGCTCGAACCTGAAGGACATGATCCGAAATACTCAGATGCGCACCTTGCGTTTTCACATAAAGCGGCAATGCATCATCACGCTTCGCATAAAGCAAACGCAGCTTATCTGTTTCACCATGTATAAAATTAATTTCATCAGGCAAACAAATGCCATTCAGCGAACAACCAAAACACTTGGAACTATGATGCAACGGCGCAGGCATAATACGCGCTGCCGCACATGCACGCAGATCAACGATCGCCTGACGAGTAAGCTGCTCAAGTGCATCATCTATTAAAATCTCAATACGACGATGCGACTCTGCAAAATAAATCACTCCCTTCTCAACGCGATAGCCATTTTCGCGCAAAGCCAATGCATAAGCACAAAGCTGAACACGATCCGGCTCAAACGCACGCTCAGGTAAATCAGGCACCGAAGCTCGCTTAAACTCAATCGGAACAACTGTGCTATTTTCATCTTCAAGCATATCAATGCGACCACGAACACCAAGTTCTGGTGCACATAAATCGATTGAACGTGCCTGAAATTCTTCAATTTCTTCTGGTGAAGGAACAGAACCTGAAGACTCATCAACCCGACGATGAACGGAACGACCGTCTTCAGTATACTTATTGTCCTCCCATTCGCACTGAACCCATTCTAAATAAGAAAGACGCGGACAAAAAACGAACTCATTCACCATGCGTACCGGAACCATGTCCGGAGTATCAAGCTCCTCCCAAGAACTCGGAGTGTCCACCACTGAAACCTCCTGAAAACAAGTAGCGGGATGTGTTTTTTAGAAGCCATATGACAAAATGCCAGCGGCCATTTTGCCAAAGCTTGAAAACAAATAGTGGGATGTGTGAGGGGAGCTCTTCACTCCCCTTCTCTTAATTGTGTGAATTTTGTTCGGGAACAAACATGCCCAAACCAAAGTGAGCGCAATAACCCAAGGCAAGTGGACCAGAAACCTGTTCCGAAAAACGCAGTCTCAATCCAAATCCCATTGTAACCGGCGGTTTGCGATCATAAGCCGGACGCTCCAAACGGAAAGAACGCCAGCGAATCGACAAACGCTCACTCGCGGAAATGGTCGTGTCGTGCCAACGCCGCCAGAATTCACGCAAATCATCCTCTGAATTGAGCGGCAACCAACCATTTTCAAGTTGAACCTCAATCGAAGTCGGCACCGGCAAAGAATGACCTTGAGAATCTCGGCGATCTGCAATCTCGGCCAAAATTTGACCGTGAAGGCTGTTCGCTCCTTTTTTCTTTAAAAATCGAGGAGGAACGAACGGCGTGCAGCTGACCCAAGTCTCCGAAGCTGCAAGCGCAGGAATCTGATTCTGGCAATCCTCGCGCTTGCCTAAGCCAGCGGGCGCCAAAAAGAGTTCCGGCGA
>JAZUEA010000277.1:0-3074 GCA_045639945.1 Myxococcota bacterium | reverse complement strand
CACGTGAATTCTGGGGCAAATCTCGACCTGCGTTGGCGGTATGCATAAAATCGTGTCTTTCGGAGTTTTGAATGCCAATTTCAAAAAATACGGAGAATTTTTCTGATTCAGCAACTGAACGTGCATTTCTCGCGATGGGTGCCAATTTGCTCGACCGAGAAAATACACTGCAGCTCGCGCGTAATGAGCTGATTTCACAAGGGATTTGTAAAGGTCCGCTTGTGGTCAGTTCCATTTACGAAACACCGTATTGGTCGGATCCTGCGCTTGGACCAGTGGAACCTCAGCCGGCTTATTTGAATCAAATTGTGGGTTTTTTCCCCGCGCATTCACCCATTGAAACTTTGCGTAAGCTATTGAAATTAGAAGCAGATCTTGGTCGAGATCGCAGTGGACCAAATCACGGTCACAACGAACCTCGGACGATTGATTTGGATTTGCTTGCTTGGCCAAAGGTTTCGATGAACAGCGACGAATTGATTCTGCCGCATCCGCGTTTGCATCTGCGCCGTTTTATTTTGCTGCCGTGGAATGAAATCGCTGAAAATTATTTGGTTTTTGGGCTGAATGCTACCGTTTCTGAGTTGCTGACTCGCTGTCCGGATCAAAGCGAAATTTCGCTGTATCGTGCGCGATGAAAAACGCAGATCTTTTTGAATATACATTGTCAAAAGACGTGCAAAATCAGCCGTTTGCAGATGCTGTCCGGCCAACGTCGCTCGATGAAATTTTTGGTCAAGATGGTGTGCTGGGTGAAGGCAAGCTGCTGCGTGATGCGATTGCGCGTGATCGATTGCCTAATTTGATTTTGTGGGGACCGCCTGGAACGGGAAAAACCACGCTCGCGCGGGTGATTGCGCTGCAAACACATTGCGCATTTGAACCATTTTCCGCGGTGTTAGGCGGCGTAAAGGAAATCCGTTCGATTGTTGAACAAGCGCGAACTCGTCGGTTGCATGAGCGCGTGCAGACGATCTTATTTATTGATGAGATTCATCGATTCAACAAAAGTCAGCAAGATGCGTTGTTGCCGCACGTTGAGGACGGCACAGTCACGCTTATCGGTGCGACCACAGAAAATCCGAGCTTTGAGTTGAACGCCGCGCTTTTGTCGCGTTCGCGCGTGGTGGTGCTCAAATCGCTTACAGCTGCGGCACTTTGCAGCATTTTGCGCCGCGCGTTCGAGCATCCGGTTCGCCAAGTTCGCTGGCCCAACGCGCAAATCGACGACGATGCGATTTCGTACATCGCCCAAACGGCGAATGGTGATGCGCGAAGATCGCTTGTGGCGCTTGAAGTTGCGCTTGAACGCAGCCAGCACGTGACGATTGAAGTTGCGGCGGAAGCGCTCAATCAAAAGGTGCTGCTTTACGACAAAAACGGCGATGGTCACTACGAGGTGATTTCGGCGTTTATTAAGTCAATGCGTGGCAGTGATCCGCATGCTGCGGCGTATTGGCTGCATCGCATGTTAGAAGCAGGCGAAGATCCGCTTTTCATTGTGCGCCGAATGGTCATTTTTGCGAGTGAAGACATAGGGTTAGCCGATCCGAGAGCGCTTCAAGTGGCGACGGCAGCGGTCGATGCTTTTCGCTTTGTAGGATTGCCGGAAGGTTTACTCACGCTCACAGAAGCGGCCACGTATCTCGCATGTGCGCCTAAAAGTAATACGGTGCTCACAACCATGGCAGCTGCTCGTAAGTTGGTGGAATCACACGGAAATCTTCCAGTTCCGCTTCGACTTCGAAATGCGACAACGTCGCTTCAGCGAGAAATGGGATTTGGTCGCGGTTATCGCTATCCCCATGAATATCAAGGACATTACGTTCACGAGAGTTATTTACCCGACGCATTGATTGGTCAGATTTTGTTCAATCCATTGGGGCAAGGCGAAGAACTGTATTTAAGACAGTGCATGGAAGCTGCGCAGATGCAAGGTGTGCCAAGACCTGGTCAAAATGCGCAAGTCCCCGTAGATGAAAGACTTCCTGGCGCTCCTACACGCGATGCGGTGCACCGAGATTTGGGTATGGGTGCGCAAAATAATGCATCAAAAAACAAAAAATCTGGGCCAATGAATCAGTAAAGCAAGCTTTCTCTTGACAGTTCGCAAAGTGATCGTTAATTGTCCCCACGTTTTTTCAACAGGTCTCAGGACCACATCGACTTCTTTCCAAGGACCAACCTGCCGTTTTTTTCGAGCCCAAAGGCGCTTTCGAGCGCTGGGGTTCCCATCTAGGAGCACGCCCCTGCTCGCGAAACGCGGCTGAGGTAGAGCATGAACCTCAAAGAACTGAAGCAACTCAAGATTGCCGAGCTCGCTGCCATGGCGCGCGAGATGGGCGTCGAAAACTCCTCCGGCCTGCGTAAGCAGGAGCTGATCTTCGCCTTGTTGGGCGAGCAGACCAAGAAGAACGAGCCGATCTTCGGCGAAGGCGTTTTGGAAATCCTTCCCGACGGTTTCGGTTTCCTCCGCGCCCCCGATTACAACTACCTTCCTGGGCCGGACGACATCTACGTTTCTCCTTCGCAGATCCGCCGCTTTGGCCTGCGCACCGGCGATACCATCACCGGTCAGATTCGTCCGCCGAAGGACAATGAGCGCTACTTCGCTCTGCTCAAGGTTGAAACGATCAACTTCGAAGAGCCTGAGGCTGCTAAGTCCAAGATTCTCTTCGACAACTTGACGCCGCTCTACCCCGACGAGAAGTTGCAGCTCGAGTACCACCCCAAGAACTACTCGACGCGTATCATCGACTTGCTCTGCCCGATCGGCAAAGGCCAGCGCGCTCTTATCGTTTCTCCGCCGCGCGCCGGTAAGACCGTTTTGATGCAGAACATCGCCAACGCCATCGTGGCCAACCACCCCGAGATTTACCTCATCGTCCTCCTCATCGATGAGCGTCCCGAGGAAGTGACGGACATGGAGCGTTCGGTCGAGGGCGAAGTTGTTTCGTCCACCTTCGATGAGCCCGCTCAGCGTCACGTCCAGGTTGCTGAAATGGTGATCGAAAAGGCCAAGCGCCTGGTCGAGCACAAGAAAGACGTCGTCATCTTGCTCGACTCCATCACCC
>JAZUEA010000276.1:0-3769 GCA_045639945.1 Myxococcota bacterium | reverse complement strand
AGTACGGAGCAGAAATAGAGCTAGAACCAACTTTTGCTGTTGCGCAGCCACGATCCGCAGCAATATTAGTGGCCGGGTCAGCACCAGAACGCGAACCACCGTTCAAATCCGAAGTTAAGTTGTTGATGCAGGTCCAGCAGTTAACGGTGAGTGATGCTTCACCGCAATTTTCGTTGTTAGTAGCATTATTACCATCGGCACCTGCGCCACCTTCGGCACCTGCGCCACCTGCGGCACCTGCGGCACCTGCGCCACCATCGGCACCTGCCGCATTAGCTACACCATTGTCACAAACGGTAATGTTACTAGTATAGCTACCAGTTGTAGCGCAAGTTACAGAAGCCGTTGTTATAAACGTGGCTGCAGTACCTTCAACAACACCAACACCAAGAGTTGATTCAGCGCCACTAACAGAGCCGGACTGAGGAGTAAAGGTAATTTCAGTACCCTCCATCGTCCAGCTGGGGGTCAAAGTATCGAGGCCAGTCGGCAAAGAAGACTCGGTAGAGCCGTTAACAATGGAGTTGCTCCAGTTAACATCGGAATCCGTAACGGTCACATCGAACTGAACGCTGTCGTCATTAACGGCAACGTTAATAGAACCAGCAGAACCACAGTGGCCGTCGGCACAGGAGCCAGAGTCATTATTAAAGCTAGTCGGTCCTGACAGGGTGAGACTCGGCAGAGTGTTCGATTCAGTGATATTGATGGTATAAGTCTTATCTACGTTGGCGTAAGACGTACCGGTGTAAGAAATCTCCTTGCGGGGATAATCTTCACCTTCACCTTCAACATCTACCTCAACCTTTCCACTGTTGCTGCAGGTAAATGTGATTTCACAAGTTGCACCACCCAACTGCTCGATTTGGCGTGCACGCGGGTGGAAGTGGAATTCCACGCTAGCAGAAGTCGCGGAGGCGTTCTTCACCACATAGTTATAATCAGCAGCAGCACCCTCAGCATCCTTCTCAAGAAGGAATGAGTTGCCCTCTGCAGTACAACTCACAGCCGGAACTGTTGAGAAATTAATTCCGGCATTATTGGGAGCATACTTGATGGTGTTATTATCAGCACCGAGTATATTGAGCGCATCACCGAAGTCGCATGTCGAAGTCAAAACAACGGCTTGCCCAGCTTTAAGTCTTGCTTGAAGTTCAGCTTCAGTCTTTGTAATGCTGTTGTTACCCGTAGGTGTAGTGTTATCTACACCAATATCAGCAATTTGCGGCTGAGCGACCTCGCACTTGACACCCGAATCTGGACGATATTGACCAGAGGGGCAAGGCTTGCATGCATACGCATACGTATTCGTATCACTTATCTCGCAGTACCTGTCAGTGCTATCCAATCGACCACAACCACCTGGTGCACCCTTGCTAGCAATGTTATCACAAGAACTACATGCATAATACAAAGCACCACCACTCTCATGTTGGGTGCATACAAAATCTTCACCATTTGCAGTCGCTACACACCCAGAACGATTATTATCAGAATAATCAGAATTGCATGTAATTGTTCCAGGAGGACAACCGATCAGTTTATATGTCCCACCATCCGCTTCATAGCCACAAGTCAAGCACTTTCCAGCCATATCTGATCCAGCGTTATTCGTCTTGGAGCAGAAGCCAGGACAATCAGAGTGATCATTGCAGCCAGGTTTATCACTACATCTATAATTATTTTTGCAACCATAGTTATTGTCGCAGAAGTTACCAGAGCGTCTCGGACAACCACAGAAGGCATTGACCAACACATCTTTTGAAAGCGGGTCGGCTGTACCATCAATCACAGTATCGCTGCCTTCAACTTTTGTTTTGATTTTTGTTCCAGACCTAACAGGATAACTCACAGTTACGTCCTGGTCATTATTAAAGACAACACAGGTTTTACCGTTTACATTTGCATGGACGCATTCTGGCGAAACAAACCGACTCTCAGCACCTGAAGCAAGTGCCTTATCTTCAGAGTTGCCCGAGCAAGCAACACAGTAGTAGTTATTATCGCTCGCTTGAGCGCAGAACTTACGCACGTTACCATTGCAAAGCTTGTTTGTGTAAATGGTGTATTCACCAGCACCGATGCCGTAAGTCTTTGATTGGCAAACCTCCGCACTATCGTCTGATGGGCTCAGCTGTTCGCATTGGTGGTTTTCATTACAACCGAAACCGGCCTTGCCAATCTGATGATCGCAGTCATCAGCGGTGTTGCATTCTACGCAGTGGCTGAGTTCACCATCTTTGTGCGTGCGGCAGACGTAGTTGTTTAGGCAATCCGTATCAGCGTAGCAACCACAATGCATCTCATCGGCATTGGTCAAGCTGGCGACACAACCATCCTCCGGGAAGGTACCATCTGTTACGCTCCCTGACTGGTCAGTGTACTTAATTCCAGAGCAATGAATGGGTGCAAGGCATTCAACACAAATCGGATCACCATTAGCGGCCAAGTTGCAGTAAGCCTGACTGTCACCAGAAGCGGATGTATTGTAACGCGCGCAATCAGATTGAGAATCGCAGTAGATTCGATTATCGCAACGATTTGTTGTAGAGGAGCAGAACTCACCAGTCGGACATTGCTTGGAAGAACCACATGTATTGCACGCAGAATCGGGGCGGGACTCTACGCATGTTCCCGTTCCATTTGTAATGTCGCACGCCCAGTTGGTGGGGCATTCATTGTCATTTGAGCAACCGCACTTGTTGTTTACACAAGTCGGACCGTTGGCGCTGGCAACGCAGTCTTCGTTCGAAATGCACTCTTCGCAGGTGTAACCACCATCAGTGTTCATGCAGTGCTGCGACCTTGGGCAGTTGTGCAAACCACGCGCGCATTCATCGATGTCCTCGCACGTATTGGTCAGCGGGCTTAATTCATAACCGCTCTTGCATCGCTTACAAGTGACATCGTTACCAGATTCTTTATCGCAAGTGAATGTCTCACAGTGCTCATCAATAGTCTTAATAGCTTCAGTAGTCCCAGTAGATTCAGTACCACTAGTTTCAGTCTGCTTTAAGTCCCCACACTTGTGTGAACAAGTCTCCCCGTAGTACCCTTCTTGGCAGGCATCACATGTAGAATTAGAACCATCTTTGTAACATGTAATCTTTGCACCAGATGCACAGTGGTCGTTTTCGGAAGAAAGAGAACAGACAGCTTCACATGTATCACCATAGTAACCAGACTTGCAGTTCGTGCACGCGTTCGTTCCGTTGCATTTTGCACAGTTCTCTGGGCAAGCGACGCACTCATTATTCTTCAATAAGTAGCCAGCGTCACATTCACTGCACGTTGCAGTCGCTGAAGTGCATGTGTCGTAGCTCACGCAATAGGGAATGCGGTTGGCTTCCTTACAAGTCACGCACTTGGCACCAGAGTTACGGAAAGAACCGTCAGAACCGTCAGAACCGTCAGAACCGTCGTCGCATTTCTTACAGGTATAGCTACTCTCGTCACATTGATAATCATTGTCGCAACCTGCGCTGTCTGTGGGATCGCATGCTGCACACTTCAAACCAGGCACGCAGGAAGCGACGCCGCCGTTTTCGCACGTAACCACTTCACCAGAGCAAGTCGCAGTGGAGTCATCGGAACACAAGACGGAACCATAGTTACTGCAGGTCGGGTTTCCATTAGAGCAAGTCGGTTTGTTGACATCGATACATTGAGACTTGTTATCCGAGCCGGTTTGGCAATTATCATCAGACAAGCAGGATTGACACATCTTGGTTTGTGGATCACAGAACCAAGATGTTCCGCCCGTCAACAC
>JAZUEA010000275.1:0-7454 GCA_045639945.1 Myxococcota bacterium | reverse complement strand
AGACTTAATCGAAAAAGTAGCCATAAAACCTTCGAAATAAGGATAAAATTATACTTAATTAGATGCAGAAATTACTTTGAATGACTTTGAGGCAGGTAGCGCCTTTGAAACTCAGATTTCCATTGTCTTGTGGAATGTGAGTTTCTTGTATTGCTCGGCGGCGTAATTCACGGCCCATTCGCTCTGAGCGATGTAGGTGAGTTGGTCGTGAATGTCGCGGTAAAGGCGAAGTTTGTTTTCGCTGATGAAGCGCTCAAGCTCGTCGTCGGGGCCGGTTACCCAACGAGCGGCGGCGAGCGGCGTTTGCTCGAACGTTGCGCGGACGCGGTACTCGTTTTCCAAGCGCGAAGCGATGACGTCGAACTGCAGCGAACCCATGGCGCCCAAAATGTAATCGGCCCCATCTAACGGCCTGAACAGCTGCGCGGCGCCTTCTTCCGAAAGCTGCTCCAAGCCTTTGACCAGCGCTTTGGCCTTGAGCGGATCGAGCAGGCGAGCGCGGCGGAAGAGTTCAGGCGCAAACGACGGAATGCCAATGAATTTCAGGTCTTCGCCCTCGGTGAACGTGTCGCCGATTTGAATGCCGCTGTGGTTGTGCAAACCGATGATGTCGCCCGGCCATGCTTCTTCGGTGACGACGCGGTCGCGTGCCATGAAGGTGGTGGCGTTGTTGATGGCAACGTCCTTGCCCGATCGAACGTGGAAGAGTTTCATCTTGCGCTGGTAATGGCCCGAAGTGATGCGCAAAAACGCCATTCGGTCGTGGTGAGCGCGGTCCAAGTTCGCTTGAATCTTAAAGACAAAACCCGTGAATTTCTCTTCGCAGGGCTCAACTTCGCGTGTTTTGGTTGGGTGCGGCTGCGGCGGCGGCGCGATTTCCACGAACTCGTCCAGCAGCTCTTTGACGCCAAAGTTGTTCATCGCCGAGCCAAAGAAGACCGGTGTTTGCAGACCCGCGCGGAAGGCTTCGAGGTCGAATTCATCCATGGTTGCGATGAGTTCCAGATCCTCGCGTAATTTTTGCGCAGCCGACGAACCTACATAATCGACCAACGCCGGGTCGTCGATCGAGTTCAAAACGAGTCGATCGTTGCGGCGTCCCTTGGCCGTGGGTTGGTAGAAAATGACCTGCTTGTGGAGGATGTCGTAGATGCCTTCAAAGTTTTGGCCCATGCCGATTGGCCAAGTGATGGGCACGCAACTGATGTGCAACGTTTTTTCAACGTCGTTCATCAGTTCGAACGGGTCCAGACCTTCACGGTCCAGCTTGTTCGAGAAGGTGACAACCGGCGTGTCGCGCAGGCGGCAAACGTCCATGAGCGCTTTGGTTCGCTCTTCAACGCCTTTCGCGTTGTCCAAAACCATGAGCGCGCAGTCCACCGCGCTCAAAACGCGGTAGGTGTGTTCAGAAAAGTCTTCGTGGCCGGGGGTGTCCAGCAGGTTGACCGCGTAGCCGTTGTGCTCAAAGCTCATGACGGCGGTCGAAACCGAAATACCGCGTTGTTGCTCGACTTCCAAGAAGTCGCTGGCGGCTTGCTTTCCGGCACGACGCGCTTTGACGGCGCCTGCAATCTGAATCGCTCCGCCGAAAAGCAGGAGTTTTTCAGTGATGGTGGTTTTACCCGCGTCAGGGTGGCTGATGATCGCGAATGTGCGACGACGGGAGGTTTCGAATTGAAGTTCGTGTTTTGGATCCATGGCGCGTTGCCCTACGCCAAACCGAAAAAACGGTCAAGAGCGCTGTGGTTTTGGAGCACTATTTCGCTTCTAATTTGTGAGTTCTGTCGAAATTTCTTCGACCTTTAATTTTGAAATTTTCAGGAAAAGATTGCGGCTCGTGTCGATCTCTTTGAATTTTTGCAGGCGCGTTTTCCAGAATCTTTTGCGGGCTTGTTTGGTTGGAGCCCTGGCCGGACTTGGAGTTGGCTTTATTGCTTTGATTTTTCTTGTGTTCTTTGACTTTTTTGCTGATTGCGTCAGCAGCTCGTTTGGCAGCTCGGCGATTAATTCCAAAAGCGTTATTTTTTGCCTGGTTACGAAGCCATCTTAGCGAGGATTCTGCTTGATAACCCATTGATTCAAGCAGGCAAATTGCATCGTAAATAAACTGTGGCTCTTCACCTAATTTGATAATGTTTTCAACGGCTTGCGATTGCATTGTCGCACCAAGTGTTTTCAATGCTGCTTGGCGAACACGCAAATCTTGAGATTGATTGAACATTGTCTCTAGAAGCGCTGATTCATTATCTGTGTGTTTAAATGCTTTGAGAACATTCGCCGCAGCTACAGCAATTGATGGACTGTCGGATTTTAAAAAGTCTCGAATTTGTTCAGAAATTTCTTCGCTTAGCGTCGAATTCCGAGAGGCTCGAATTACATTAGAGAGCCAGGTGAATCGATCAATTACGCTGAGATGAGAAAAGTCAGAGTTCGCTAAAAGCTTTGAAGAATTCTCAAATAATGTTGCGGGTTTATCCCACTGCTTCGTTAAGTTGAAATATGCAAGAAGTGTGTCGAAGTGATTTTCAGGATCTTCGAGTAACTGGTTTAAGCGTTGAGCAAAGTAGGGAAGTGCAAACGGTGCATGTGACTGAGAGGCTAATGCTTGAACAAAGAGAGCTTCTTTTTCAGGTGTCGCTTGAAGGAAGCGCAAATGGCGCTCGAGGGCTGATTCGATTTCCTTTATTTTATGAACTGTTAGGCCTGAAACAAGCGCCAATCGCACATCATCGCTGCTATTTTGAAAGAGTGTTGCCAACTGTGAGCGCATGGATTTTGTGACATGCAAATTGACTAAACTTGTAATAAATCGCAGCGTTTCTTTGCCGTTTTCTGCAGTTTCTGGAGTTAGTTCTTGAACCAAGCGTTCTAGAAGTTCGCGATTTTGCTTACCTTGTGGCGTTTCTGCGAGTAACTCACGACGAGCCAAATTGGGATTTCGCATGAACATACTCATTGCCAACTTTTGATCTGTTGGATGCTTTGGATCATGCAAATCTTTCGCTTCATCTGGGTCGTCTTTAAGATTAAATCTCACAACAGTGCCGGATTTTTGTCGCAAAACAAGCTTATCATTGCCATCAATGAATGCTTGCTCCATGCCATTTCCGTTCTGTGTGCCATATGAACGATCCCATTTTGCAGACGGATCGTCGATTAAAGTGAGTAGGCTTTCACCGCGCAAAGCTGGTTCTGGATCCGCTCCAATGGCATCAATAAAGGTTGGAATGAGATCGATGTTACCCACAATGTGATCATCGCGCATCGGTTTCTGGCCTGGCATTCGCAAGATGATGTTTGTGCGGACTGCATGCTCTAACGTGTTGGCGCCATGTGCAAATCGGCCTCTTTCTCCCATGCCTTCGCCGTGATCTGCTGAGATGGCGATGATGGTATTTTCATAGAGCCCTAAGCGCTGTAATCCATCGGCTAATAAGCCAATTTGCCGATCTGTGTCTGCTAAGCTTTTACGGTAACAGCTTGGGATACTATCACAATCTTTTTTGGTGAGTAGATGACCATCTGCAAAACCTGGTTGGTGAAGCTGGTAGTAATGAATCCACGCAAAAAATGGCTGATCTTTCGATTGTTCAAGAAGATTCAACGCTTTTTCTGTCGTTTGATCCATGTGATCGTCGGGAATAAACTCAACCGATTGGAAGCCATCTAAGATGTCTTGAACATTCTCATCCATGGGAATGAGAAAATAGTGTGGCACAACAGCAATCGGTATGCGACCGTGGCGACGCATCAATGATGCAACCGGTTCGCCTTGTGTGTTTGGATCTTCGAACGGTTCCAGTGATCGCATGAGATAAGGCATGGAATACATCGTTCGACTGCCTTGTGTATAACCATGCGTAAATTCTACTGATTCCGAAATCCAACGATCTAAATTTGGAGTGTCGCCGTCTTTTGCAAAGTCCTTTGTATTGTCGCGATGCGGCGGCAATGCGTCGTAGCGAAGTGTATCGATAACAATGAGAATGATGTTGTATTGATTAGGAGCTCGATGCGGCTTGGTTGTGTAATGCTCTGATTTACTTATGCTTTCTTGAGAAAGATTACTCAAAACACTGTAGAGTAAATCTGAGTTTTGATGCTTTAAAATGAGTGGAAGTAAGTTCTCTGAGATTGGTGAACTCATCAACAGACCAGCGCGTGCTGGACGTTGGTAAGTGCTCCAAATCACAGGCATTGCAACGACAAAGGGAAGTGCAAAACAAAGCGAAAGGACACTTGCTTTGAGTGTAAATGAAATTGTTTGAAGCCAAATCTGAAAAGCTAAAAATGCAAAAATGAGAGTAAATGCAGAAATCGCGGAGTGAAAGTCGCGATAGAGTCCTACAAAAATATGAGTATCTAAATAGGTAAAAGCGAGTGATGCAACAAGACAAAGTGCTGCAAAGATGCGAGATTTTCGAGCTAAGTATGCGATAAAGAAAAGAATAAAAGTTCCAAATACGCCGGCTACTAAAATCGCAAATTTCAATTTGCCAGCATAAGGCTGTTGTGAAATCCAGTCACCTGTAGTGAGTTCTTGAGCCAGATTTTGAAATGGAATGAATGCAACAGCTGAGCATAAAACGCCCAGAATGACTGCCCAAATTCGCGAATGATTCTGTGGCTTAAACTTGTAACTAGCGAGAAATAAAATAAAAAATGCAGCACATAGACAGATCTGTACCAATCCCATTGCAGAGAGAAAGGTGAAGCGTTCTGTCCAATTTTGATTGGTCGGCAAAGCAAGAATTGTTGCCGCCAAGCGATCTAATGCAAAGCACCAGAGTGTTGCGAATAAAATGGCAATCAGACAGCGCGCAAGTGCCAAAATGGGTGAGTGTTGTAACTTGTCTGTTGTCATAACTCTTGAAAATTCTTGAGTTTTTCTTTGTCTTGTGATTCTTGCTCGTACAACGCTTTAAACACAATACTCGCGCACGTTAGCCCGAATGTACCGGTGACAAATGAAGCGCTGCCGCTGGTTCGCGATCGATCGCCACTGTCATCGCCAACGGGGGCAAAGGCGCGTGGCGCATTGGTGTGATACGGCGGCAAAACGGCTTCGTCCGAGTAGACGGCGGGAATGCCAAATTTGCCAGTTCCTCGAGGAAATCCGTGCTTTTGTCTAAGGATTTTGCGGACATGCGCGCCGAGAGCATCGCCTTCGGTTTTGTTCAAATCGGCGATTTTCACGCGCGTTGGATCTAATCGACCGGCTGCACCCAGCGAGGTCACGACCGGAATGCCGCGTGCGTGGCAGGTTGCCAAGAGTTCACATTTGTGTGTGATGAGATCGATGGCATCCACAACGTAGGCGGGATTGTTGGCCAAAACTTGATCCATTGTTTCAGCGCAGCATTTGATGGGTAAAACTTCCAAGTTGCAATCTGGATTGATGTCGCGAATGCGCTGCGCGACAACGTCAACTTTCAGCTGGCCGACGGTGCTTTGAAGTGCGCAGAGTTGTCGGTTGCAGTTGCTTGCGGCGACCGTGTCAAAATCGACCAAGCGAAGATGCGCAAATCCGCTTCTCGCAAGGGATTCTGCGGCGAAGCCTCCCACGCCGCCAAGTCCGACAATCACAATTAATTTTTCGCTCAGTTGCTCGCGAGTGCTTCGGCCAATCAATCGATCTAAACGGCCAAAGCGCTCTGTGGCGGGCAATACGTTTTCTTGAGAAGCTTCGGTATTCATTGAATTTTCGCCTTAAAACTTTCCGAAAAGTTCTTCGGAACAAGTCGCGCTTTCCTGCAAGATCGTTTCAGTGGGCAAATGAGTGATTCGCGCGGCCGCTTCTGCAATGGCAATAAGCGTTTGCGGTTCATTTGGCGTTGGTGAGTTTGGGATCGGAAAGCCGGGCGCATCTGTTTCGATCATCCGGCGATTGCGCGGTACTTCTAAAAATGCGCGCTGAATTTTTTTTGAGTCCGCATTTAAAAGCGACGGCGCAAACGCAACGTAAAGTCCCAAGTCGAGGTAGGCGCGAACCTGCTCTGCCGAAGCCGAACAAGCGTGTAACACACCGCCACGTTTCGGTAATCCGTCTTTTTTGAGATGCTCCAGCGCTAATTCGTGAGCACCTACAATGTGCAAAATGACAGGGCGATCAAACGCGCGAGCGAGCGACAGCGCTGTTCGAAACGCGATGACTTGGCCATCAAAATTGTCGTTTTGCGTGTAGCGGCGATCCAAGCCGATTTCACCCACCGCTGCTGGGTGGCGTTCCATCACCACATCGGCGAGCGCGACAAAAGCTTGTTTAATATCAAGGGCTTGCTTTTCAACGCGTTCAGGATGCAGGCCGACCGCCCACTTGCAATGCGACAAACTCTGCGCCAACTTGCAGGCGCGCGGCGCATCGGTCGGATACACACCAGGAATGAGAAAACCGTCAATATGAGCGTCGTGCGCGCGCTTTAAAACGTCTTCGAGCTGAGTGAACGACGGATCGTCCAAATGGCAATGTGGATCGATGTACATGTTGGTTTTGGGGATTTGAAAAAGCTATAGACCGAGAATTTCTTTTGCTGCGCGGCCACTTGTACTGTTCGGTGCAAGTCGAGCTGCTTCTTGAAGGGCTTTCATGCCTTCGTTGCGTTTGCCGGCTCCAAGTGCCAAACGACCTTTTCGCCACCATGCTTCTGCGCTGCCTGGTGCGAGTTCTGTTGCACGCTTGTAAGCAGATTCCGCTTGTAAAACGTGGCCTTGCGATTCCAAAAGTTTACCGTGAGCGAGCAGGCAAATGAGTTTGCTTTGCTCGGTGAGTTTGAGCGCATTGGGTGCAGCGTTCGGCGCAATTTGAAGGATTGGCGTCAGTGTGAGAATCTGCGTATCTGTCGTTTCTGGTTGTAAAATCACGACTTGTGCAGGTCCAGAGGGCGCTCGCAGTGTTTGAAGTAACTGATCGCGTTCCAGTTCTTTGGCCATTAATGTTTCGCCGCCAATCAGCGAAATGAGTGTTTCTCCCGCGAGAATGAATACGTTTTCAGTCGGTTGCACGTTTTTCAGCGTTTCGATCGCCTTAGAGCGACTTTGAAGTGTGTTTTCGCTGTAGTACGTGCGCGCTTCTGCCAATGCATTTTCAAGCTCTGTGACAGCCTGCTTTTGGCGCATCACGATGAGCACCAAGGTTGCCAGAAAAAGTGCTACGATAAACACATAAACCCAAGTGTATGAATGCTTTTTAGACATTTCCAGTCGCGGAACTTGAGGAAGTGTAGCGTACGTCTTTGGAGCGACCGTCTGCAGCATTTGCGCTTGCTGCATCGTTGCTTGGACTGGTGCGTAATTGATTGGACGCGGTGCAGGTTGAGGCTTTGAAACCTCGACCTTTGGTGCTGAGCGTTCCGGAAGTGGCGCTTTGGGAAGCGAAATCGGCTTAGGCGGCAACAGCGTAGATTCGGGTTGCGGCGCAGGCACAAGCTTAGGCATCGGTACCGTGGGCGGTGTAA
>JAZUEA010000274.1:0-3736 GCA_045639945.1 Myxococcota bacterium | reverse complement strand
CCTGCACAGCATAAGGCGCTTCGTCGCTAAACGGCACGCACCAGTTTGAATTTTCTTCGATGAGAACATTGAAGAGATCTTCGTCGCCAGCGGGATAAAGCGTAGCGTTCAGCCAGGTAATGCTGTATTCGCCGCTCAAATCATATTCAGGCAAGGGATTGCTGAATGTGGTGGAGCTAAGGCAGGTCTCGTTTGGCTCCAAGCTGTCTGGCGGAACGGATTCGTCGGTGTCTCCGTCGCAGTTGTTGTCCAAGCCGTCGCAGATTTCATCACTCGGCGCAATGCTGCCACTGCAAACGAGATGGCCGTTGCTACAAACCGAAATGCCGACGGTGCAGACACCTACGTTCGTACCGCACTCCTGACCTTGTGTGGGAAACGACTCGTCGGTTGCACCGTCGCAGTCATTGTCTAAGCCGTCGCAAATTTCCTGATTTTCTCCGGGTAAAATCACTTCTTCGCCGTTTTTCAGACAAGGCCCCCACATGCCCTCTGAGCAGACGCGTTCGCCCTTTTGACAAACACCTTCATCAACACCGCACGAAGCAGTCGTGCCGTTTTCGCAATTGTCGCAGTCTTCGTCGATTTCGCCATCGCAGTCATTGTCGATGCCATCAGCGCAGATTTCGGGCTCAGGACTTGGCGCGTCGCACTCACCCCAAACGCCGTTAGTGCAGAGCTGAACGCCGCCACGACAAGTGGCCTCGCAGTCTCGCACGAGATTTTCATCAGTTGCACCATCACAGTCGTTGTCCAGGCCATCACAGATTTCAGGCGTCGGCAGTGGAGCAGTGCAGCCTATCCATTTACCCATAACGCAGGTTTCTTGGCCTTCGCCGCACCCCAAGTTGCAAATGCGTGTTAAGCCTTCGTCGATTTCGCCATCGCAGTCGTTGTCCAGGCCGTCGCAGATTTCATTTTCGGGAATTTGAGCTGTGCAACCGAACCAAACACCACCTTTGCAGACTTCACGGCCCGCGCCACATGCAGTGGAGCAAGCGCGTTCCAAGCCTTCGTCAGTTTCACCGTCACCGTCATCGTCCAGTCCGTTGCAGAGTTCAATCGCGTTGGCAATGCAGTCACTCCAAGCGTATTTCTCACAAAGTTGAATTCCTTGCTCGCCAGAATTCATGGTGCAGTTTTGTGTTTCGCCGTTTTCGCATTCAACCGAAGCGTCTCTGGGACCTTTGAAAGTCAAACCATCAGAATCATCACAAGCTGTAACAGTGAAAATCAAAGCAGCAAAGACAGCCCATCGAGCACACATTGAAGTAACTCCAAACCGAGAAAAGCATTCAAAAGTGTGTTTTTTAACACAAAATGTGAGTAAGGACCAGATTTCTAAAGGCTGGAAATAGAAGGGAAGCAGGCGAGTTACGGAACGGCAATACCGTCAAATCCGTCGAGATTCACACCTTCACTCGCTGTCTCTTTGGCGTAAACTTTGAGGTAGTAACTGGACGAAGTCAAAGGCTCTTGATCAGTGAAATCAACACTGAACCGGCCGTCCTTCACATGGACCTGGCGCTGATAGTAAATGCGGTTGTTGGCGTTTTGCCAGTTGCACTCCATGACTTCCGGATCAGGGAAATCTGGATCGAGTTCTTCAATCTCGTGAATGAATTGGGCGCGACGCGACTCCAGCGTAACCAGTGCAGCACCGTTGAAAGCGTGGCCATCATCGGTTGTGATTTGACCCTTGGCCTTGAGAGTACCTTCGCGCGCCGAGCCTTCACGAGTGATGGAAACATCGCTCAGCGGGAATTTCATGATGGTCGCCGGATCACCGAGCAAATTGTACAGATTCAAGTGCTGCTGATCAGAAAGCGCCTGTTCTTGAGCTGTTACACCTGCAATCGTCGCCGCATTGCTGATTAAAGAGCGGAAATTGTCGTGGTTCTCAATACTTGCGCGCTTGAGTGCAACCGACAATTCACCCACAGTCTGAGGACGCTCACCCATCGCCAAGCGCTGCAATTCATACGCAAGCACAGCATTTCCAAGTGGGTGAACAGTGCCCGATGCAGCAAAAACGTTGATAGATCCAGCAGGCTGCCACAACATCGCTTCAGCAAGAGAATCTTCTTCGCCAATGAAATCGCCGGTTAAGCATGCAAAAACAAACGAAATTGGCAAACGATGTTGACTCTGAATCTGATCAACGTTTGAGACATTGACGCCGGTGCTGCTCCTCTTTAAACCGTGACCAATGTAAACCGTGAGCAGATTACCCTGACGGAACATGTCAAAAACTTTATCCGCAAACGGCATGTAGAAGTATGCACTGGCCGAGTTTTTGTAGAGACCTTGAATATCGAAAGCCGGATCAATCTGATCGAGTGCTTCCATCACAATGCGCTCAAGTATCGCGTCAACCGATTCGCCCATGCCAGGATTGCCGATGTAAAGCGAAACGCGGCGATTCCAAAGTCCCGGCTCAAAAGTGGTTTCGTGCTCCTTTAACTTTGCCAAGTACTCCGCAGCTTGTTCCGCAGAGCGCGCAGGAATACGGCCAACCGCCACATCCGGCAAGTTATCGTTGTCCAAATCGCCGTACAGATTGTCTGTAAAGCAGTAGTCATCAAGCTGGTTTTCGCAGGTCATCGCGACCAAATCGCCAATTTGTGCATTTTCCAGCTCAGGAGCATCACCCAAAAGAGCCAAGTAAAGCGGTTCATCTGCGCTCAATTTCGATTTCATTTCAGAGATCTTCGAATGAATCGCAGTGCGTAACGCTTCAGGGGTGGGTATATTCTGACCCACTAAATCCGAAACGGTATAAAGCATACCTTCGTGACCGCGCGCCTGTCGCCAAGCGAGCAATTCTGCGGCAGAATCTGCCAACGCATCGGAAGTAATTAACAAATAATCAGGAGCACTGGCCGTATGCTTGGGCCAATCAAACACGCGAGAAACTGGGGTCGCTTCGTAATCTTCTTCAGGAGCAGGGCCGAGATCCGCATCCTCTTCAGGAGTAAGCTCTGCATCTAAATCTGCATCTGCCTCTACCACGCCGCTATCCGCCGAACCCTGGAATTGGGGATTTGAAGCGTCAACTTTTTCGTTTTCGCTTGCCGCGCTGTTGCTGTCATCGTCACAAGCAGACAGCAAGCTTAACATCCCAAGGCACAACAAAAATCGCTTCATCGACATGTTTGCTCCGTCAAAAAAGTGCCGTACTTTCGCAAAGTTCAACGAGAAACGCTAGTCCCAATTTCACGCCAAGAATCCTCGATTGGCAGCAAAGGAGGTAAGACCATCTCAACTCCAGTCCTGCCATCAGGAAGAATTGGTTTCACCCCCCATTCTCCCGGAGTGAAAACAGAAAAACCTGTGAATTGTAAAAGTAAATAGCCCAAATGAATCGTGTATAAATTCATACTTTGATTACTATTTACACCCACACGCCATGCAACAAAGTCAGATTGTGCATTTTGCGCACATAAGTAATCTCTAAAGTTCTCTTCACAGGCAGTCAATTCAGAGATGTCAATCTCATCAACAGAAGCAGGCAAATAGGCATCAAAAGAAACCGTGCTCTGTGCCGGAATGAGGATTCCATTCGATATATCATCTAAAGATAAAGTAATATTTGTTACAAAAGATTCATTCTCGAGTGGTTCATGTGTTCTTTCGCATTCATCAGCAGTAATTGAGTATTCCGTTATCAATGAAGGCTGTGTCTGAACTAGTGGATTCAAAGCCACAACTTCCTGAGTATTGTAATAGAGTAAGC